>SVQR01000054.1 GCA_015065225.1 Oscillospiraceae bacterium
TGGGTGAGGAACAGTTTAAGCTCGGTGATGTGTGGAACGGCGTCACCAACGTAAAGAAGCAGGATGAATTCGGTGCCTGCAACGTATATACAAGAGAAGAATGTAAGAACTGCTGGGCAAAGCTCTACTGCTCAGGCGGATGTGCGGCGAATGCGTATCATGCAACAGGCTCTGTCAACGGAGTCTATGAGTACGGATGCCGACTTTTCAGAAAGAGAATGGAATGTGCCATCGCTCTTGAGGCTTCTAAGGAAGAGGAATGATCCTTCGGGCAATAGGAGAAACGAATCTTTAAATTTAAACGAAAGGGTGACACAATGACCACCCCGATATTGGATTTCGTAAAAAAATACATATCATCACATCCACAGCGTCTGCATATGCCGGGACACAAAGGTGCGCAGATTCTCGGCTGTGAGCCTTTGGATATAACCGAGATAGACGGTGCGGATGTGCTTTACCATGCGAACGGCATCATAAAGGAGAGCATGGATAACGCCTCGGCACTTTTCGGAAGCGGCAAGACTCTTTATTCTGCGGAAGGCTCGTCACTGTCAATACGTGCAATGCTTTATCTTGCGGTGATGTATGCTAAAAGAAAAGGAAAAGAACCGCTTGTTTTTGCAGGCCGCAATGCCCATAAAGTGTATATCATGACCTCGGCTTTGCTGGACTTTTCCACAAAATGGCTGTACGGTGTGGAAAACTGCGGTATCAACAGTTGCAATATAACAAAGGAATATCTTGAGGATGAGCTTTCAAATGCCGATATCCTGCCATGTGCCGTATATATCACAAGTCCGGATTATCTCGGAAATATCGCTGACATAAGGGGAATATCCGAGGTCTGCCGTAAATACGGTGTTCTTCTGCTTGTGGACAATGCCCACGGAGCATATCTCCGATTTCTTCCCGAAAGCCTTCATCCCATGAGTCTGGGTGCGGATATCTGCTGTGATTCCGCTCATAAGACTTTGCCTGCACTTACGGGTGCGGGATATCTCCATATTTCGAAAAATGCACCGAAGGAGATTTTTGAGGATGGGGAAAAGGCGATGTCGCTGTTTGCCTCCACAAGTCCTTCGTACCTGATACTTCAGTCGCTGGATGCCGTGAACGGCTATCTTTCCGGTGATTACCGGGAGAGGCTTTCCGAATACTGCGGCAGGATGTCAGACCTTAAAAAGCGGCTTTCCGATTCGGGTGTGGAAAACTACGGTCACGAGCCTCTGAAGCTGACGGTGCTTCCCAAAAAGCTCGGCTATAGCGGTGCGGAGCTTTACGATATCCTGAGAGAGAATGAGCTTGTCTGCGAATTTTACGATCCGGATCATGTTGTTATGATGCTCACACCGGAAAACGGTGAGGATGTGTTTGATAAGATATATAAAGCTTTCACATCCGTACCGAAAAAAGCTCCCATAACGGAAACGGCACCGCATTTTGCAAAAAGCAAGACTGCGATGTCGGTAAAGGCTGCGATGATGGCGGAAAGGGAAAGACTTCCGCTTGAGGCTTGCATCGGAAAAATATATGCGGGTATCACGGTTTCCTGTCCCCCTGCGATACCGATAGCCGTGTGCGGTGAGGTTATTGATGAGGATACCGTAAAGCTTATGAGATATTACGGTGAGACGGAAGCGGATGTTGTGAAAGAATGAAACGCACTCACAATAAAAATATATAATGCGGATATCTATTCGCGAAGGGAGGATCTCAATGAAAAGATTTCTTTATATCATGCTCGCGGCAGTTATGATGCTCGGTGCTGTCTCCTGCGGAAACGGTGCAAAGGACAATGAAGCAAAGGATGTCGCCAAAGAAAAGGAGGAAACACCGTTGCCGACCACACTTTCCAATACATACTACAGACTTACCGAGGACAAGGAGCTTAATGTGGCTTATCTCGGAGGCTCGATAACACAGGGCGGTAATGCTTCCGAGCCTGCGAAAAGATGGGTGTCTCTCACAACACAGTGGCTTCGTGAGAATTTCCCGGATGCGGAGATAAACGAAAACAATGCGGGACTCAGCAATACAGGCTCTAACTACGGTATATTCAGACTTCAGCATGACATATTCGATATTGCCGTTCCCGATCTTATATTCATAGAATTCACCTCCAACGACTGGGGAAGATTCGGAGATCTCAACATATCGAGACAGAACGAATCCATCATCCGCAAGCTCTATGAGGTGAACCCCAAAATCGACATTATGTTCCTTTATACCAGCTTCGGACATGACAGTCCCTGCAGAAGGGCAAGCACGGCACTGGCAGAACATTACGGACTTGTTGTCGTTGATCCCGGTTCACAGCTCAAGACTCTCATAGATACCGAGGAGGGCGGCGTTTACGACAGATATTCCAACGATAAGATACATCCCACCGATGAAGGTCATGCCTTCTATGTGGAGCTCATTGCGGAGCAGTTCCAAAAGTACCTTATAGACGAAAAGCCGGAAAAGGCACAGTATCTTGATGCGGAAGTTCCCGCACCTCTCAATGAGAACGGACTTTTCATGAACCCCGAAATACTTGATCCGCTTGATTTCGAGCTTCCCGAAGAAAACTTCGAATATAAGAAGCGAAACGTAAATATGCTCAATCGGACATATGAATATGCAATAAGTACGGATGTTGCCGAGGCGGAATTCGACTTTACCTTTGAGGGTACGGGATTCGGACTTCTTGTCAACAAAACAGACAGAGTTTCCGATATCCAATATTCCGTTGACGGCGGCGAATTCAAGGACTACGCCATCGGAGATATGCACGGCTACAATCACGGACAGATGTACATCATCGAATACGACCTTGAGCCGGGCGAGCATGAGGTCACAATAAGAAATAAAGAGTCACAGTTCGGTACACAGCTGCATATCATCGGTATATGCGTTAACAGATGACAACAAACGGGGTTTAGGGAACAGGGAAGGATAATTTCCTTCGAAAATTTACTGATCAATCCCTGTTCCCTAAAACTAATTTCCCAAATAATTGCTTTAAGGAAGATATCATGACTAACAAACAGAAATTACTACCGTTCATAAAGAACATACAGAAGCCTGCAAGATATATCGGCGGCGAGCTCAACGAAGTTATAAAAGACAAAAAATGTGTCAAACTCCGTGTGGCATTCTGCTTCCCGGATTCCTATGAGATAGGTATGTCAAATCTCGGTATGCGTATTCTTTACGGTGTGCTTAACGATATCCCGGATGTTTGGTGTGAGAGGGTATTTGCACCCTGGGAGGATATGGGAAAGCTCATGCAGGAAAAGAATGTATCCCTTTATGCTCTTGAGAGCGGAGACGCACTTTCCGATTTCGATATCGTGGCGTTCTCGCTTTCCTATGAAATGGCGTACACCAATATGCTGTATATGCTTGATCTTGCAAAGATACCGCTTCTCTCAAAGGACAGAGGAGATTCCGGTAAGTATCCGCTTATAATTGCGGGAGGTACTTGCGTTTACAATCCCGAACCTGTTGCGGATTTTGTGGATCTTTTCAGCATCGGCGAAGGCGAGGAGCATCTTTCCGAGCTTGTGGGCGTTATGATGGACTATAAGAATGATCATAAAAATGACTTTTCCAAAAAGGAGCTGCTTCTTGAGCTTGCAAAGCTTGAAGGAAGCTATGTTCCTTCGTTCTATGATGTAAAATATGAAGGCAAAGACGGTACGGTATCCGAGATAAAGCCCAATATCCAAGGAGTTCCGGAAAAGGTCACAAAGAGAGTCATTACCGACTTTGAAAAGTCATACTATCCCACAAAGCCTGTCGTGCCGTTCATTGAGACGGTGCATGACAGAATATCCCTTGAGACCGCGAGAGGCTGTATCAGAGGCTGCAGATTCTGTCAGGCGGGCATGGTATACAGACCATACAGAGACAGAAGTGCGGACAAGCTCTGCTGTATGGCAAGAGATACCTTTGACAGCACAGGCTATGAGGAGATATCTCTGCTCTCCCTTTCCATAAGCGACTATAATGAGCTTGGCGGACTTGTTGACGGACTTAAAACATGGACAGATAAAAAGAAGGTCGGTCTGTCGCTTCCGTCAATGAGGATAGATGCCTTTGAAGCGGAGATAATGGAGAAGGTAAACGGTGTCAGAAAAACAGGACTTACCTTTGCTCCCGAAGCAGGTACACAGAGACTTCGTGATGTAATAAACAAGAATCTTACCGAAGAAGAAATACTCGGCGGATGCAGAGGCGCATTCTCCAAAGGCAGAACAAGCGTTAAGCTGTATTTCATGCTGGGACTTCCCACGGAAACGGACGAGGATGTCTGCGGAATCCCGGCTCTCGGTCAGAAAATAATAGACGAATACTACAGAAACCCCGATAAACCCAAGGGCAAAGGCGTTGAGGCTACAATGTCGGTATCCTGCTTTGTACCGAAATCCCACACACCATTCCAGTGGGAGGGACAGGATACTCTCGAAGAGCTTGTAAGAAAGCAGAAACTTCTCGGAACACACATCACCACAAGAAAGCTCCGCTACAATTGGCATGAAGCAAAGGTGAGCCGCCTTGAAGCGATATTCGCCCGCGGTGACAGAAGGCTTTCATCGGCACTCATAGAGGCAAGAAAACGCGGCTTTATGTTTGACGGCTGGGACGAATATTTCAGCTATGACAAATGGATGGAGGTATTCGAAGCGGTTGGTATAGATCCGTCTTACTACGCTAACCGTCCCTTCGACTTTGACGAGATACTCCCCTGGTCACACATCTCCTGCGGAGTATCCGAGGAATTCCTTCTTGCGGAAGCAAAAAAAGCAAGAGAAGGCAAGACTACTCCCGATTGCAGAAGTAAATGCTCGGCTTGCGGTATGCAGAAGGAATGCAGAATACATAGGAACTAGGAATTTGAAATTCGGAATTGAGGATAGTTTGCTGACAGCTTTCTCTGTTTGAGGGAACAAGAGGTTGGTGTACTCTCGGAATGATGTGCGGATTGGGATATATGCGATTCCTGTGTCCCTCTCCGTCACGCCTTCGGCGCGCCACCTCTCCCAAAGGGCGAGGCTAGCAAATGACTCCAACTTTTTGGCAAAAAGCATAAAATAAATCAACAATTTCAATCAAGTAGCAAAAGTCACAAATTATCGCAAACCAAGAATTGCGGCAGCGAAACTTAGGGGTTTAAGGGGGGGGACACCCCCCTGGGCGTAAGTTATTGACAGGATTCCAATAGAAGAATACAATTGCAAGTAGCACCCAGCCCTTCGGGGTACTTAGGGGCAACGCCCCTGAGCGGCGGTTTTTTTGCTTACAAAGAGTTTGAAAAACTCTTCTTTTTCGCTGTTTAAAAAACTTGAAGGAAGAATTCTTTGAATTCTTCCAAGTTCGCTTGCGAACTTTGTAATGCCCCGCCGGCAAGGCGAAAGACAGCAAGTAGAAGTCGATAACAAATAAACGCACTACAGTAACAAATCAGAACAAACCCAAAAAACCAAGCAATTAAAATGATGCGTTCGATCCGCAAATATGATACGTGGCTTCGCCATATGATGTTTCGCTTCGCGAAAATCAGTTATACAGAAATTCAATCTCCCTTCCCGAAAGGACACTCACATCATGTCAAACTCCAAAACTATCTACAACTCTCCCGCAAAAGCCTGGGTGGAAGCCATGCCCGTGGGCAACGGTACTCTCGGTGCTATGGTATTTTTTGATACGGACAAGGAAAAAATATCCCTTAACCACGATAAGCTCTGGTCAGGCGTGCCGAAAGACTATAAAAACAGAGCAAGAAAGGGCGCAAAGGACAGCTATGAACGTGCAAAAGCTCTTGCACTTGACGGTAAGTATTCCGAGGCGCAGGAAGAGATAGAAGGCAATTTTCTTGATTTTACTTCCGAAAAGTATCTGCCTCTGGGTGATATACTTGTAAATACCGGACATGAGAGCTTTGAGAATTACAGACGTGAGCTTGACTTTGCCTCCGGTACGGCTTTTGTAAAGTATGAAAACTGCGGCAAAAAGTATGAGAGATCCTGCTTTGCTTCATATCACGATAAGGTCATCGTTTACAAAATATGCGGAGAAAAGGGTACGGTATCCTTTGATCTGTCCTTCGAATCAAGACTTGAAGGTAAGCTTTCCGTTGATGCCGATACTGTCGTTTTTGACGGCGTATGTCCCGGATATGCTTATACCGATGTCAGAAATGACAGCGAGTTTGAATACAGAAACGGACGCTATACCAAGGGCATCTCCTTCAGAGCCGTTACAAAGGTGACAGCCTGCGGCGGCAGTATTTCCTCGGATGCTTCGGGTATTCATGTTGAAAACGCCGACAGCGCGGTGATATATTTTACCGCAGAGACCAATTTTGTTTCTCCCTTTGTTTATCCGGAACAGGGAGGGAAGGAATATAAAAACACGGCTCTTGAGATAATTAATAACGCTGCAGAACGCGGCTTTGATGATATATATGCCGATCATGTGAAGTACTTTTCCGAGATGTACGACCGCGTAAAACTGGATCTCGGCACAAGCGGCAAGGATGATATCCCAACGGATGAGCGTCTTATCTCCTTTATGGAGACAAAAGACGACCTGAGCCTTTATACACTTCTCTTTGACTTTGCAAGATATCTCACCATATCCGGCTCCGCAAAGGGATCTTCGGCGATGAATCTTCAGGGCATATGGAACGACAAGATGCCTGCACCCTGGAGATGTAATTATACGGTGAACATCAACACCCAGATGAACTACTGGCCGACACTTCCGTCGGGACTTTTCGAATGCCATGAGCCCCTTGTGGAGCTTATAAAGAATACGGCAAAGAACGGAAAAGAGGTCGCAAAAAGATACTACGGTGCGAGAGGCTTTGTCTTCCACCACAATATTGACGGCTGGGCTCATGCAAGCGCAGTATATTGGAAAGCAATGTGGGGCTTTTGGCAAGGCGGTTCCGGCTGGCTCTCAAGACATCTTTTCGAGCAATACGAGTATACACTTGACGAAAAGTTCCTCAGTAAGACGGCATATCCTCTCATTAAGGATGCGGCTCTGTTCTATATAGATATTCTCACGGATATCGGTGACGGCAAGACCGCAATAGTGCCGGGAACATCCCCGGAAAATAACTTCTATGACAACAATGGCATACAGACAGCCGTCGGAAAATACTCCGCGATGATGAACAGTATCGCCCGTGAGACGATAGAAAATGCGATAAAATGCTGTGATATCCTCGGCATAAATGACGATTTCAGAAAAGAAGCGGAGGAAGCACTCGCGAAGATAGTACCATTAAAGATCGGCAAGGACGGCAGACTTCTCGAATGGAACGAAGAATTTGAAGAAACTGAGCTCACCCACAGGCATGTATCACATCTTTACGCACTTCATCCTGCGGATATGATTACAAGCAAGACACCGGAGCTGATGGACGCCGCAAGAAAGACGCTTGATGTAAGAGGCGATGACGGCACCGGTTGGAGTCTCGGCTGGAAGATAAATTTCCACGCAAGGCTCGGTGACGGAAACAGAGCTCTGAAGCTCATGGAAAGACAGCTTGCTTATGTCCCCTCGGGAGTCGAGAGCATACAGGCGACAAGCACCGCAAAAAGCGGAACATATTCCAATCTTTTCGATGCCCATCCTCCCTTCCAGATAGACGGCAACTTCGGTTTTGCCTCGGGAGTATACGAGATGCTCGCAAGAGTTATCGGTGACGAGCTGTATCTTCTCCCCGCACTGCCCGACAAATGGCGTGACGGAAGTATAGAAGGCATGAGGCTCAAAGGCGGCAACATCCTTGATATGACCTGGCGCGACGGTGAGCTTTGTTATTATGAGATAACGGGGAAGAAGCCGTTGAAGGTGATATATAAGGGTGAAGAGATTGGGGCAGGGAGATAATCCGATGTGGTTTTATATTATAATAGCGTTAATGCTTTTGTTTTTGGTTATAGAATCTATTATTGAGAGAATAAAACATATCAAAAATGTAAAAAAGAGAAATGAGGAATATAGACAAGTTCATGGCAACAAGAAGCGAGGACGTTGCATCGATTGCCATTACTGTCGTTGGCGATACTACCATCCTTTTCCCGATAAGAAATCAAAATACTATTGTCTTATGGTAACCAAGCAACCATTATATTGTAAAAAATTTAAAGTACAATTAGAACATGATTCTTTGCTCACTTGTGTTTCCGAACTAGACAGCAACGCTTTTTGGGGTGAAAACACTACAGAGAAAAGGATATGACAGTCAAAATGTTCTATCATATAGATAGTTTCGTTTATATAAATGATTTATAAGGATAAATAATGAAAAAGAAAGTCTTCTTGTGGTTTTCCTCCATTGTGTATATTATTCCATTCTCATGGATCTTGCTTTGTAGCGAAGTTAATTACACATTTTCGGTTTTTGATCCCGAAATGACACTCATGTGGAGAATTATTTGTGTTCCTTTGGTTATTATAGGTCTCTTTTTGTCTTGGGGGATAGTATATTCAATAGGAATGATAATTACAATGGGTTTTTACTATGTTGTTTTTGGAGAACATCGTGATTCGGACGAAAATAAAGAAATACTTGATAAAGCTCTTAGATTGCAAATACCACTTTCTTTTGTACTGTTTATGATAATAATGCTTTTGGATCTTACATCATTTGTAACTATAAAACTCTATTAAAAAAAGGAGACCACCACCATGTGCAACACACCAAAATCCGCAGAGACAAGAATAAAAGAAATAAAATCCCTCTGCGAAAAAGAACCCGATACAACCATCCGCGCAAGGATCGCCGAGCTGACAAACGCAAGGATCGCCGAGATAAGAAACACCGAAACAAAGGTGGAGATCACAGGCACAGCATACTATGTCTCAGGCGCAAAAGGAAATGACGAAAACGACGGCAAAACTCCCGATACCCCCTGGAAAACCATGGCGAGAGTTACAAATGCCGAAGAACTTGTTCCCGGTGACGGCGTGTTCTTTAAAAGAGGCGAAGTGTTCCGCGGTCAGATAATAACAAAGCCGGGCGTTACATATTCAGCCTTCGGTGAAGGTGAGAAGCCTAAGCTTTACGGCTGGGACAAGAACTCCGCAAACCCCGCATTGTGGATAAAGACAGACGTTCCCGGTGTGTGGGAATATGCCGAAACCTATGATATCGACGTCGGAAATATCATCTTTGACGATAAGGAATTCGCAAGAAAAGTATACGAATCAAACTTCCTTGAGGACGGAACTCAGCGTGACTACAGAACAAAAGCTCCCTTCAGGGATTACCACAATCTCATTGACGACAAGTCTTTCTGGCACGATAACAAGACAGGTAAGATATACCTCAGATACAATGCGGGCAATCCTGCCATATTCCACGGTGATATTGAGATGACAAAGCGTGAATCCATTATCAGAAATATGGGTAATCCGGATGTTACCGTGGATAATCTCTGCCTTGCATACGGCAACTTCGGTATTGCTTCCGGTACTTGCAGAAATCTTACCGTACAAAACTGCGAGATAAAATGGATAGGCGGATGTATACAGCAAAGATGGGAGAATACAGGCAGAGCGTGCCATGTTCCCTACGGCAACGGCATCGAGATATACGGCGGTGCTGCAAACTTTGTCGTTGACAACAACTATATTTGGCAGAACTACGATGCGGCAGCGACAAATCAGCTCAGCTCCAACGCTCAGAAGACAAATTACAATCACATAAGATACACCAATAATGTCCTTGAAAACTGCGTATATTCCGTTGAGATATTCTTCGGCTACTACAAAAACGAGGAATCGGACGAGCAGTACACAAGAAGAAACGATGACACTCTCATCGAGAATAACATTATGTGGAAGGCGGGCGGCTTCGGACACGTTGCAAGAATAGATCCCGGCTGTACATCCTTCATAAGATGCGGCAGGATAGTATCCGATACCACCGACTTCATCGTCAGAAACAACATTTTTGACAGAAGCCGCAACAGGATAGTGCTGACGGTATGCGAAGAAAATGACGGCGGCTCAAAGGCACAGTATTACGATAATATCTACGTTCAGAAAAAGGGAAATACCTTTGCCGTAAGAAATTGCGTGACATACAAGACAGACGACGACCTTGCGGAAAATCTCGAAAAGACAGGTACGGAACACAATCCAACGTACATTTTCGTTGAGGATAACGGCTTCACCGATTACGAATGAGAAATCTTTGATCTCTCTGTTTGCACAGACTTCCACATACGAAAGGAATGGCTATAACAATGGCAGCGAATATCCTCACAAAGCTCCTGCGCCTTGACAATATAAAAGAAAAAGGTGACGGCAAGAGGCTTTTATTGCGGTATCTTTTCTCCGTACTCGGAGTGATAATAATCGGACTCGGCTGCGGAGTTGTGGTGGAGATGGCGGTCGGCTGTGACACTTACACCTGTTTTGTCCGCAGTATCTGGTACATACTCACGGATATTTTCGGGGAGTTTCCCTTCGGGCATATAAATCTCACCTCCAACCTTGTGATATTCCTTTTTATGATATTCACAAAGCGTGAGCTTATAGGCTTCGGAACACTTTTTAACATGGTCACCGTGGGATACATAATAGATTTTGTACACAGATTTTTCGGTGCGTTTCTTGTTCCGGGAACGGAGCTTGGATACGTACTTCGAATTGTGATAATACTCGTCGCGCTTCCCGTGATAGCTTTCGGTGATGCTCTATATTTTGAGGCTGATCTCGGAGTATCGCCTTATGACGGTATTGCATTCATGCTTGAAAAGGCGACAAAGGGCAAGGTGAGCTTCAAGGTGCTTCGTACTGCATCCGACTGTTTCTTTGTGGTTGTCGGTTTTCTCCTCGGATTTGTTACAGGGAAGCAGTTTGAGCTTGCAAATGTCGGAACGGTGGTGCTTGCGGTGTTTACCGGGGCGTTGATAGTGTTCTGGCAGAGGGTGCTTCGGAAGGGAAAGTGAGTTTTTGATTCAACGAAAGTTTGCAAAGTAAACTATCCACAATTCCGAATTCCTATTTTCCCCCTCTTGACAAATTAAAGAATAAGTGTTATAATAACACCGTTATACAAATGCAGAGTATTGGAGTTGCGATAAGTATACGTCCTTAGGTGAAGTATACCCATTCGCAGCTTCTTTTTTTGCAAATATCTGAAAGGAAGTGTACATAATGTACGACATAGCGGTGATCGGTGCGGGCGTTATCGGATCTCTTATTGCAAGAGAGGCGTCAAGATATAACGTATCCGTGGTCGTGATTGAAAAGGAAGCGGATTCCGCGCTCGGTGCTACAGGTGCAAACAGCGGTATTGTCCATGCGGGATTTGATGCAAAGCCGGGAAGCCTTAAAGCGAGATTCAATGTTGAAGGCAATAGGATGATGGAGAGCGTCTGCCGTGAGCTTGGCGTAAGCTACAAAAACAACGGATCTCTTGTTATCGGCTTTGACGATGAGGACAGAAAGGTAATCGAGGATCTCTATGACAGAGGCGTAAAGAACGGCGTTGAAAGACTTGAGATAGTTGACAGCGCAAGACTTCATGAGCTTGAACCCAATGTCAGCGATAAGGCGACCGTTGCTCTTTATGCTCCCACAGGCGGTATCGTTTGCCCCTACGGACTTGCTATTGCGGCTCTCGGAAATGCAATGGACAACGGTGCGGAGCTTGAAAGATGCTTTGAGGTTAAGTCCATCACACGCAAGGGCGATATATATGAGATATCAAACGGCGTAAAGACGATAGAGGCAAAGTACGTTGTCAATGCGGCAGGTGTATTCAGCGACAGGATCGCAGCTATGGTGGGAGATAATTCCTTTAAGATAACTCCCAGAAAGGGCGAATATATGCTGTGCGATAAGGAAAGCGGCGGCATCGTTTCCCATACAATATTCAGAACTCCTTCAAAG
The DNA here is from genome assembly GCA_015065225.1 of Oscillospiraceae bacterium. Taxonomy (GTDB): domain Bacteria; phylum Bacillota; class Clostridia; order Oscillospirales; family CAG-382; genus SIG622. The sequence goes on from SVQR01000054.1 coordinate 11,911, forward strand.
ATGGGCAAGGGCATACTTGTTTCTCCGACCGTTGACGGAAACCTGCTTCTCGGTCCTACGGCTACTGATATTGATGACAAAGAGGACACATCCACCACACCGGAAGGTCTTGCGGTAATTGCAAACGAGTGTCTTGCGGATGTTCCCGGTGTACCCACAAGAACGGTAATTACATCCTTTGCGGGACTTCGTTCCGTTGACGATAAGGGCGACTTTATAATCAATTCCCCTGCGGAAAATTTCATAAATTGTGCAGGTATAGAATCTCCCGGACTTACCTCAGCTCCCGCTATTGCGGTATATGTGACGGAGCTTCTCAAAGATGCGGGACTCTCTATGACAAAGAAGGAGAATTTTAATCCCAACAGAGTATCCATGCACGAATTCCGTGACATGACGATAGAGGAAAAGAACCAAAGGATAAAGGAAGATCCCACATACGGTAAAATAATCTGCCGCTGTGAGACAATATCCGAGGGCGAGATAATAAGAGCGATAAGAGAAAATCCCGGTGCTGTGACGGTTGACGGCGTAAAGCGCAGAACGAGAGCAACCATGGGAAGATGCGGAGGCGGATTCTGCAGTCCTTCAATTATCGGTATCATCGCAAGGGAGCTCGGTATGAAGTACGAGGAAGTTACAAAATTCGGCGGTGAGTCTGTCTATAATTTCGGAGAAGTGAAGTAAGCGGGGTGAGATCTATGCAAACAAAAGATTTGGTAATAATCGGCGGCGGTCCTGCGGGAATGTCTGCTGCGATAAGTGCCTATAATGAAGGCATAAAGGATATACTTATAATAGAAAGAGAAGAATCCCTGGGCGGCATCCTCAAGCAGTGTATCCATAACGGCTTCGGACTTCACAAATTCGGTGAACAGCTGACAGGTCCCGAATATGCCGAAAGATACAGCGATGAGGTGGAAAAGCTCGGAATCCCCTATATCACCGAAACAATGGTGGTTGATGTTTCCGAGGACAGAGTTGTTACAGCGGTCAATAAAAAAGACGGTTATTTTCAGATAAAGGCAGGTGCGATTGTTCTTGCCATGGGCTGCCGCGAAAGAAGCAGAGGCGCGTTGAATATCCCCGGACACAGACCTGCGGGCATCTATACGGCAGGTACTGCACAGAAGTTTGTCAACATCATGGGATATATGCCGGGAAAGAGTGTTGTTATCCTTGGATCGGGTGATATCGGACTTATCATGGCGAGAAGAATGACGCTTGAAGGAGCAAAGGTAAAGGCTGTATGCGAGCTTATGCCTTATTCAGGCGGTCTTACAAGAAACATCGTTCAGTGTCTTGAGGATTTTGATATTCCGCTTATGCTGTCCCACACAATAACAGATATCCACGGCAAGGACAGAGTTGAAGGCGTTACTGTCTGCAAGGTTGACGAAAACAGAAAGCCTATCGAGGAAACGGCACAGTACATCGAGTGCGATACCATCCTTCTCTCCTGCGGACTTATCCCCGAAAACGAGCTATCCAAGAGTGCGGGCGTTGTTCTTGACAGAGTGACCAGCGGTGCTGTTGTTGATGAAACAAGACAGACAAGTATTCCGGGTATCTTCGCTTGCGGAAACGTGCTTCATGTCCATGACCTTGTTGACTTTGTTTCGGATGAAGCGGAGATTGCGGGCAAGGGTGCGGCAGAATTCATAAAGGGCAACACAAAGATCGGCGAGACGGTCGAGATACTCCCCACCGACGGCGTAAGATATACCGTTCCTCAGAAGGTCACAAGAGGAGAGGGAGCATCCCTTTACTTCAGAGTTGCGGATGTATATAAGAATGTGACAGTCGCACTTTATAAGGGTGAAGAGCTTCTCGCAAAGAAGAAACGTCCCAAGGTAGCTCCCGGTGAGATGGAACGCTTTGAGATAAAGCCGGAATATCTTGAAAATACAGACAAGCTCACAATAAAGCTTGAAAGAAACTGAGAAGGGAGATACTGTCATGAAAAGAGAGATAATATGCACAAACTGCCCCATGGGATGTCCTCTTACCGTTGAATACGAAGACGGAAAGATACTCTCCATCACGGGCAACACCTGCAAGAACGGTATCACCTTCGGTACAAACGAGGTGCTTTGCCCCAAGCGTACCATTACAAGTATAGTAAAGGTCACAAACCGTGATATGATGCTTTCCGTGAAGTCTGCGTCAGAGCTTCCCAAGGAGAGGATATTTGAGTTTATGGATATCATCAATAAGACTTCCGTTACAGCTCCCGTAAAGACCGGTGACGTCATCGTGGCGGATATCGGCGGTACGGGTATTGATATCGTTGCGACAAAGAGCATAAGATAACAATTGACAATAACGAGGATCTCCGCATAGAGGTTTGCGAAAAGGGCAGGCTTTGACGGCGGAGATCTTCTTTTTTATTTTAAATCATGAGGATATTTTTGGATGTGTATAAATATACCACAAAAAAATACGAATCTACTATCGACTTTTGCCGTATATTGTGATAGAATGATGTCATAAAACAAAAAATGCCGACGTGTGCGGCAAATACAAGGAGGTAATCTTATGATACTCAAGCAGAAGGAATATCTTGATAAGGTACGTGCCTGCTTCATGGGCAAGAACATCGGCGGAACTCTCGGTACACCCGTTGAAGGAAAGAGAGGCGTATTCAATATTGATTTCTACACGCACGATATCTCAAAGGGTGCACTTCCCAATGATGACCTTGATCTTCAGCTCGTATGGCTCGTTGCGGCAGAAAGATACGGCAACAAAGTAAACTCCCGTATACTCGCAGACTATTGGGTGGCAAGGATATATGCTCACTGGAACGAATACGGTCAGGGCAAGGTGAACGTAAAGAACGGACTTGTTCCCCCGGTATCCGGTGCTTATTCAAATCCCATGAAGGATTCCAACGGTGCATGGATCAGAAGTGAGATATGGGCGTGTCTGTGTCCCGGACGTCCCGATCTTGCTGTACAGTATGCCTTTGAGGACTCTTCAGTTGACCATGCGGATGAGGGCATTTATGCGGAAGTTTTCACAGCGGCACTCGAATCTGCGGCATTTGCGGAAAAGGACTTTGAAAAACTGGTTGATATAGCTCTCTCCTATGTTCCCAAGGACTGTGCCATCGCAGGTGTGGTAAGACTTGTACAGAAGTGCAAAAATGACGGTCTTACATGGCGTCAGGCAAGAAAAGAGGTACTCACACAGTATCCCGGTTCATTTGGTCAGAGCAATATCCTTCCCTGCGACCCGGAGGATGAAGTGCCGCTCGGAAAGGTAGGATATGATGCTCCCTCCAACATCGGTATCACAATGATCGGCTGGCTGTACGGTGAAGGAGATTTCGGAAAGACTATCTGTACTGCCGCAAACTGCGGTGAAGACGGAGACTGCACCTGTGCAACTCTCGGTGCTCTCTGGGGCATTCTTCACGGCATGGAGGGCATTCCCCAGAAGTGGATAGATCCTATCGGCGAAGAGATCAAGGTAGGATGTGTGGACCTTACACATGAAGGAACGCTTATCCCGAGGACAATTTCCGAGCTTACAAAGAGGATAGCAAACCTTATGCCCACATTCATGATACATTCCTGCGACATTACGGGCGACGACGGCTTTGTCATAAATATGCTTGAAGGCGACAAGCTTTTCGACCGTTATCCCGTATCTCCCGCATACCATGTGACACATGACTTCAAGGAGCTTTGTGCACTTAGAAATCCCATGTCCTGCAAGGTGGAAAGTCCTTTCCTTACAACATATCTTGTATATGACAAGGGCATAGAGATTTCCGAGGGTGTTGAAACAAGCATAAAGCTCATATTCTTCTCAAATTTCAGACAAGGCTGGGCTGACGTGAAGTTCAATATGCCTGCCGACTGGGAAGTAAAGCCCGGACATAAGGCAATGCTTCCTTACGGTATAACATATGCAAACTACACAGAGCATGAGGTCACATTCACGCCGCATAATCTTACCGAGGGCGTTTATGAATTCGGTATCGAGATAAGAGTAGGTGAATGCAGAATTCCGAGATTTATTCCCGTGACGCTTATAGTTAAGTAACAGAATAGTATTTTGGGGTGTCTTCGGATGCCCCTTTTTTATGCAAAAAACAGATTAGAGATTCAGTATTTGCTTCTGTGGAGCTTTGGTTGTTACAACTTTTGATTGTAACCTTTATTGGGGTGTTCTGATTTGCTGCCACGGTGCGTTTATTTGTTGTTAACTTCTACTTGCTACCTTTCGCCTTGCCGGCGGGGACATTACAAAGTTCGCAAGCGAACTTGGAAGCAAAGAAATCCTCGATTTCTTTGCTTCCAATCTACAATTCCGCATTCAAAAAGGGCGTACCGACAAAGATACGTCCTTGCATTTTTTGTTCCGACCGAAAACCTACCGCATGTACATCCCGTCGGGGTTTACATATGTATTATCGTACTGTGCCGTGGCAGCAGGCTGTGTATAGCCCGGGTATCCGTTTGCGGCATAGCTTGCAATGAGAAGTCCGCGTCTTTCAAGGATCACGTCTGCGGCTTCGGCGGCCTTTTCTATTGCGAACAGCTCGTATACA
>SVQR01000055.1 GCA_015065225.1 Oscillospiraceae bacterium
GGTCTTTACCGCGATATTGCTGGGCATACTCTGGATATGTCAGACACTGCTCCTTGACACAATATACCGTCAGATAAAGACGGATTCCTTAAAGCACTGCTCAAACGAGATAGCCCACGCAATAAGGCAGGAGGAATATCAGCAGGATGTTGAGGAGCTTGCAAGGGCATATGATGTCAATGTCAAGATAGTGGACTCTGATTACGAAGCAATATTCACATATGCCGTATCTCCGACCAACATTGTAACGAGAATAAGCGGTACGGATGTATTTATGCTCTGTGAGAGGGCGGTGGAAAACGGCGGAAGCTATACACAGCATTTTCAGCAGTTTATAAAAGAGGCTTACGAAACTCAAGGGAAAACTTCCGACAACTCGGAATCACAAAAGCTGCCGCATACAAGCATACGTCCGAAACACCATGAGTCGGGATTTGTCAGAGGAACTCCTCCCGCTTTTTCCGGCGGAAATATGCTTCTGAATCTCATCTCGGCAAGGAGCGCACAGCTCGGTGACGGAAGCAGCTGCTATATCATTGTAGACTCTGTCATTACTCCTGTCGATGCAACGGTAAGGACACTTGTGGTGATGCTGTTGTATATCTCCGTGTTTACTCTGATATTTGCAACTATTCTTGCGTTTATCATTGCAAAAAGGATAGCAAATCCGATAATCAGCATGAACAAAAACGCAAAACGTCTTGCAAAAGGGGATTATACGGTAAAATTCGAAAGCCGCGGCTATGCCGAGATAGAAGAGCTGAATGATACCATGAATTATGCCGCAAAGGAGCTTTCAAAAGCGGACGAGCTGAAAATGGAGCTTATCGCAAACGTATCTCACGATCTTCGCACGCCACTCACAATGATCATAGGCTACAGCGAGGTAATGCGGGATATTCCCGGTGAGAACTCCCCTGAAAATGTTCAGGTGATAATTGACGAGGCAACAAGACTCTCATCGCTGGTAAACGATCTTCTTGATATATCAAGGCTTCAGGCAGGCACATCAAAAATATCAAGGGAAGAGTATAATATTACCGATAGCGTGAGAAGTATCATTTCCCGCTTTGATAAGCTCAAGGAAAACGAAGGCTACGATATAAACTTTGAGGATTGCGAAGATGTGTATGTAAATGCCGATGAAAAGAGGATAGCTCAGGTAATATACAATCTTATCATAAACGCCATAAATTATACAGGCGAGGATAAGCGGGTGACGGTACGTGAGCTTAAGACAGACACTCATGTAAGAATAGAGGTCACCGACAACGGTGAAGGAATAGCCAAGGAAGATCTCCCTTACATCTGGGACAGATACTACAGAGTGGATAAGACTCACAAGCGTGCCCATATGGGTACAGGTCTTGGGCTTTCAATCGTTAAGACGGTACTTGAGAGCCACGGCGCCGTGTACGGTGTTGACAGTACTCCCGGTGTCGGAAGCACATTCTGGTTTGAGCTTGAAAGACTCACCGACGATAAATAAAAAATGCGGCTGTACTCGCAATATCACGGGTACAGCCAAAAATTTTGTCATATTCTATTTGCAAAACTTATCAATATAGGCATCAAGACATTTTTTAATTATCGCATTTGCTTCTTCTCTGCCCATAACATCATTTACTACAGTATCCTTGTGCTCCAGATTTTTGTATACTGTGAAAAAGTGTTTCATTTCATCGAAAACGTGCTTGGGGACTTCGCTTATGTCACGATATTCGTTGTAGTTTGGATCTTCAAAGGGAATGGCGATTATCTTCTCGTCAAGCTTGCCGCCGTCAAGCATTGTGATGACGCCTATCGGATAACAGTGTACAAGGCTCAGAGGAATAATGCTTTCACTGCACAGTATCAGTACATCAAGCGGGTCACCGTCGTCCGCATATGTTCTCGGAATGAAACCGTAGTTTGCCGGATAATGAGTTGAAGTGTAGAGTATTCTGTCAAGGATTATGGAGCCTGTTTCCTTGTCAAGCTCATATTTGTTCTTTGAACCTTTTTCTATCTCAACGACAGCGATGAAGTCATCTTCCTTTATTCTCGACGGACTTATGTTATGCCAGATATTTCCCATTGTGTTCAACTTCCTTTCGGGACTTTTTCTTTATTATACCACAAAATGCGATGAAATTCAAGGTCGTATAAAAAATTTATAATTATTTTATGCCGACCGCTTTTTTCAGCTTCAGAAATACGGTGTAAGCAAGTATCAGCTTTATGATGTCGGGGATAACAAACGGGATGGTACAGGTCATAAGGATCGAAATGATATCGTTACTTTTTTCCATATAAAGCATCATATACCATACAGCCCCGCACAGGTGATAAGCCGCCATTGCGAAAAGGCATCCCATAATTCTTGCTTTGCCGATATCTTTCTTGCGGAACGTAACAAGTGAATATACTGCCGCAGAAAAAAGAAAACCGAATATAAATCCTCCGGTTGCCCCTAAAAGCACACCGACACCTGCTCCGAAGGAGGAAAAAACAGGTACTCCCACTGCACCGAGCACAATATAAATCGAAAAACAAATAAATGAATTTCTTCCGCCCAACAGGAGCAGAGAAAGAAATACCGCAAAGCTCTGAAGTGTGAACGGTATGGCAAAGGGGACAGTGATCCACGCACAGATAGCCATAAGAGCCGTCATAAGCGGAAGCGTACAAATAGTTTTGATATTGATGTTCATTCGTACCTTTTTTCGGATGAGATAATGAAGCAATTATATCAAATAGTCGGGAAAAAATCAATATGCAAATTGCAAACGATATATTTTGCAAATATTGTTTACAAGAAAGAAAAGCCGTGATATAATAAATACAAACAAATACGGAGGTTTTGCAATGTCCGGTATAAATACAAAGGGAAAGATGATACATCTTGTGAGTATAGACTCGACGAATACATATCTCAAGGAGCTTGCAAAAAAAGGAGAAGCACATTTTTATGACTGTGTTATAGCAGAAACTCAGACGGGCGGCAGAGGCAGGCTCGGACGGAGCTTTTCTTCCGCAAAGGGTAAAGGTATATATCTTTCGTATCTGATAGATCCCAAAAGTGCTTTGCCAAATGAGCTTTCCGAGATTACCGCATGGGGTGCTGTTGCCGTAAGAGACGCAATATGTGAGGTTTGCGGAACAGACACGAAAATAAAATGGGTAAACGATCTTGTATACGAAACAAAAAAGATCTGCGGGATACTTACCGAAATGTCATTCGGTGCCGAGAACGGAAAGATACAGAGCGTGGTAATGGGAATAGGCATCAATGTAAATCATGACACGGAGGATTTCCCCGATGAGATAAAGGATATAGCCTCATCCGTAAAAATGTTGACAGGAAAGCATACCGATATTGAAAAGCTCATATCTGTGCTTGTACAAAAGCTTGACAAGCTGAACGATGATTTTCCGTTAAACAAGGACTATTACCTTACCGAATACAGAAAAAACTGTGCAGTTCTCGGCAAAAGGATACGCATAATAAAGGGGGATACCGAAAGAATCGGTACAGCTGCGGACATTTCCGCAAATTTCGGTCTTGTCGTTGATTTTGATGACGGCGGCAGAGAGACCGTCACAGACGGTGAAGTAAGTGTCAGGGGATTCTACGGATACATTTAGACTCGGATGAGAAAAGATCTTTGTGCTTGTTTGGTCGGATTGTGCTGATTTTAGTCGTATTGTTCATTTACAATCTGTGTATATGTGTGATATCATGAATATATGAAAATCGAAAAATGCTTGGAAGGGTAATGTAAATGTATAATTTCAATTACGATGATGGCAACATCATAGGCAGGGTATGCCTTGAGGCAAGTCTTAAACCGTTTAAAGAATTGGATAGTACCTCTATAGAGGCCGTATGCGAAAAACTGTTCCGCGGCTGGGAAAAGCTTACCGATAAAGCTGAGACCGTTGCGGTAATGCTCTGGACAGCGGACGGAAGCGAGATACTTGAATATTCCGGAGATCTGTCTCAGACATTTGATTACTGCGATGTTATAGGTATCGGCAACCCAACAAAGACACCGCCATATGAGGAACACGAAAAGAATAATCTCCATGTTCGTCCCGTACTTTATAACGGCAAACGTAAGGAGATGACATACGCGATACTGCGTGATATAATCCTGTCGCTGAAAAAAGTCGGGAAGGCTGTTACGGGCAAGGATATCCGCGTTATAGAGACATTCGATCCCGGTCCCGAATTTGCAAACTCCGATTTTAAGTACAGGCGTCATCCCGAGATATGCAAAGGTAACATAATGGGTAAAAAAATGTGGTTGCACTGCGCTTCAACCCTTCATGCGGACGATGTACATTACGCAGCATATCCGGACGGTATTCCGGAAGGCACGCATTTCGGAGAATTTCTCGGGAAACAGCTGATGTGTCTTTGCCGTGATACGGGCTTTGACGGAATATGGCTGTCAAACGGCTTCGGATTTTCTCTTGATTCCTGGAACTGGAAAGGCGAAGTGTTTGACGGTGAACGCTTTGACAGCGAAGGTATACCGAAGGTCCGTGACTCCATCAACGAATTCTGGAAGCGTTTTACCGCAGAAACAGGGGATATGCTGATAGAAACAAGAGGAAGCAACCTTTCCGCAGGTATGGATATTTCCGCACACGGATGTCCCGCTGACGACATAAACACATACAATATGCTGACTCCTCCCAATTCTCCATGGGCGGCTCTCAATTACCGTTTTGGTCTTGAACTTTGCGGTCACATGAGCAGGATAGCAGAGATAAGCAAAAACGGTTATCTGTTCAGGTACTACACACATGATCCGTGGTGGTACAACTCTCCCTGGTTTGACAGATACGGCAGAAGTCCTCACGATATATATCTTCCTCTTGCGCTTGCAAGGGTGGGGGAGGATGGAAGTATCACAAAGCCTTACGGTATAAACTTCCTTTCCGTAGACGATTCTCTGGGTGAGCTTCCGGAAAAATGCCCCAATGAAGTAATACCGCACATCCTTGAAGGCTTCAATAACTATTCCGATGCTCCGGGACTTGTGACATGGCTGTATCCGTTCAATGATTACTGTCAAAAAGGACTTCGCGAGGGCAGAGCAGGAAGCATACTCATGGATGATTGGCTGATGGAAAATGCAATGGATTGCGGCTTCCCCGTAAATACCGTCGTATCCGAAAGAAATTTCCAAGAACTTGATGCAGGAATATTTAAGGATACCGTTCTGGTATGTCCCGTTCCCTTTGAAGATTCAATACTGGAAAAGTGTATTATAAAGGCGGTTGAAAACAAGCTCCCCGTTCTCATGTACGGCAATACGGAGAAGGCGAGCGAAAGGATACGTACACTTATAGGCGTAAAGAATACCGTAGCGATCTCCGGCGTACTCGGCATAACACAGAATATAGTAAAGGACACATATACCGATGCCGCCCTTTCAACAAAGATAAATCACATTCCGATCGTTTCGGACGGAGGTGTTTCCGAGATTGCGTGCGACAATGTCGAAGCTTTTGCCAAGGTATCCGACGATCACGGCAACGAACGAGCTTACGGTATCTTCAACAAAACAAACAATATTGCATGGATAAGAGGGAGCTTCCCGCACGACAACACAAAGCCGGGAGCACTTCCCGCACTTACAACGGCAACGGAAAATTTCCCGTCGGCTATACTTCTTCGTTCGGCACTCTCCTTCTTCGGCATCAATATAAGCTATAAAACGATGTCTCCCACAGATAAGTTGCCGATAAATCTCTTTTCAAGGCATGACAACGCATACTATATGACAGGCTTTGCCAAGGATACTACCGTCACAACGGAATTGTCCTTCCCGCTCGGTGTTCCAATGCCAAACAATACAGAGGCAATAATAGAGAACAACATCGGAAACTTTTCCACGGCGAAATGGTGTCACAACGAGTGCCGCGTATTCATAAAGCAGGAAAAACGCAGCAAAGTGATCTGCATGACACATACCGCAGGCGATACAATGAAAGCAGACAAGCGTATCGGTATATACGGTCTGGATGATGCTGATGTCACCTTCCTTGCACCCGGTAACGTGACTGTATTTGCCGCAGACAGACCTTACGCAGACGGACATTATTTTGATCCCGACGAAGTACTTCCCGACGGCAGAGTGATCTTCCGTAAAAGAAGCGGCGATCTTTTCATTCTCTGGCAGGACAAGGATACAAGGGAAGAGTATCTGAAAAACGGAATAGTATTATAAAAAAAGGAGCACTCCCGCAAAATAACGGGGGTGCTTCATGCTATATTTTCCGCTAACTGATAATTGCCATAAAAACAAAACCGACACCGCCACAAAAGACGATGCCGATCATTGTTTGTTATCTCAGAAAACAATATACCAAGAAAGGTAGTTGTCTGCGCCGTAAAGAGCAAGATTCTGCATTGCAGTCTTCTTGGGCTCAACAAGATTCATAATCCACTGAATCATTTTCTTTACCTCCAAAATAATACTCACCGGAAAATAATATTACAAAAATACCATACTTTTCGGCTGATACCAATATATTACCATAAATATTTGCTGTTGTCAAGAGAAAAATATGAAAAAGTATATTACAAGATGTTAAAACAGTTAACCCGCTGTGAAATGGCAGAAAAGCATAGATTAATAAGCGCACTATAGACTTCCGACCGAATCGGGAAAGATAAAAAGAGACGCACCGTTTTACCGATACGTCTCTGATGTTTAGACTTATGATCCGGACTGCCGTACGACTCAGAATCCGAAGTAGTTCTTTGTATTGAAGTAGCTGATATCCGCAACCATCTTACCTGCTTCTTCAAGATCGTAGGGATACTCACCGTTTTCAATGAGAGTTCCGATATAATCGCAGAGTATTCTTCTGAAGTAGTCGTGCCTTGTGTAGGAAAGGAAGGAACGGGAGTCTGTGAGCATACCAACGAAGTTACCAAGAACGCCTGTTGCCGCAAAGGACTTGAGCTGATCTCTCATTCCTTCAAGATGATCGTTGAACCACCATGCAGAACCGTGCTGGATCTTGGACTTGATGCCCTCCTTGTTTTCCTGGAAGCATCCGCACATAGAGTCGATAGCAGCATTTTCAACAGGGTTAAGAGAGTAGAATATCATCTTGGGAAGGCTGTCCATCTCTTCGAGCTTTCCGAGGAAGAGAAGTCCGTTTCTGATGCAATCGTAAGCACCGATGGAGTCATATCCTCTGTCGGGACCTGTCTTTTTGAAGTTTACGATACTGTTGTTTCTTGTCGTACCGTAATGCATCTGCATAATCCAGCCTCTTTCTTTGAATTCCTTTGCAAAGAAGAAAAGAAGGAATGTCTTGTATGCATCTGCTTCTTCCTGAGTAACAGTTTCACCGTTGAGTGCTTTTTTAAGAATAACATCGGCCTCAGCTTCGGTGCAGGGAGTATATACAAGATAATCAAGTCCGTGGTCGGATGTAAGACAACCCATCTTTGCGAAGAAGTCAAGTCTTGCCTTGTATACTTCAAGAAGCTTTGCTATGCTGCCGATGGTTGTATTTTCCGAAGCACCGAGCACCTTGAGGTAATCCGTAAAGCCTGCCTTGTCAATGTTTACGCCCTTGTCGGGTCTGAAGGCGGGAAGGACTTTTGTCTTGAATTCCTTGTCCTTTGCGATCTCAACGTGCCATTCGAGTGTGTCAGCGGGATCGTCTGTTGTGCAGATGGTGTCAACATTGGAAGCCTTGATGATGTTCTTTACGGACATTTCGGGGGATTTCATCATGCTGTCGCACTTTTCATAGATCTCCTTGCATGTCTTGGGAGTAAGAGGAGTTGTGATACCGAAGTACTTTTTGAGCTCAAGATGTGTCCAGTGGTAAAGAGGATTGCCGATGAGCTTAGGCATAGATGCCGCCCATGCCTCGAACTTTTCGTAATCGCTGCTTTCCTTGCCTGTAATCTTTTCTTCGGGATAACCGCACGCACGGATAGCTCTCCACTTGTAATGGTCGCCGCCGAGCCAAGCCTCAGTGATACCGGAGAATACCTTATCCTCTGCTATCTCTCTGGGATTGATGTGACAATGGTAGTCGATGATCGGCTGATTCTTTGCATAGTTTTCGTAAAGATAAACAGCCGTTTCGTTTGACAGGATAAAATCCTCGTCCATAAACTTTCTCATGGTCTTGTTCCTTTCGTATTATATAAACTTAATTATTTTTCGTATTTTAGCTTTTTGCCGTCTTTGTATGAAGCATCATTGTTGAATGTAAAGACATCTTCAAGCCCGTCAGTGACAATAATATCACCGTTTTTCAGTATAAATATTGCTTGGAAATCATAGATATCCTCACGCCAAAACTCAAGTGCCTTTTCACTTCCCATCACAAAAAGCGCAGTGGAAAGTCCGTCTGCTATCGCACCGTCGTGGGATACGATAACTGTGCTTTCTATGTCACTTTCGGCGGGATAGCCGGTCCCGGAATCAAAGATGTGATGATACCTTATACCGTTTTTCACAAAGTTTCTTTCATAAGCACCGGATACCGCCACATAACAGTTCGTGACGTTTATGCTTCCGATAACCTCATGGACAGCGAATGGATTTTTTATACCGATGCTCCAATCATTATCGCTTTTGATAGAGTGTCCGATGCACGCAACGCTTCCGCCGAAGGATATTACGGCGTTTTCCACACCGTTTTCCTTAAGGTATCGGATGCAGTTTTCCGCACTTTTACCTTTGGCAATGCCGCCGAGGTCGATCAGAAGCTCCGTATTTGTCTTATAAGGAATACCGTTTTCAAAGTAGACAGCCGATGCATCACAATTTTTGAGTGCTTCATCTATCTCTGCTTTATCCGGAACTTTCGGATCGACATTTTTTATGTCCCAAAGATCCGCAAGTGCACCCATATACGGTGAAAATGCACCATAGGTGTTGCGATACAATTCATCCGCCACGATCAAAAGCTCGGTCGTGTCGTCGGAAAGCACAGAGCCGTTTGCACCGTGATTGAATTCGTAGATACCGCTTCCGGAAAATGTTCTTGAAAATTTCTTTTCATCATCATAGACAAGATCTTCAAGTCCGTAAAGTATCTCCGCATCTGCATTGATAGCATCCACAGAAATAAATGTATCCATAGCAAAAAAGCTGTGACTTTGATACTTTTCTTTGCAGGATGTAAGGATAAAAGGCAACACTGCAAGAAGTAAAATCAGTTTTTTCATGTTTTTATCCTCGCTTTGAGAGGGGGATAAATGCAGTTCATAAGCAAGCCTGTAAATATACCGGTGATTATCGAGCAAAGACCTAACGGAAGAAGTATTGTCACACAGGCAGAGCTCTTTGTAAGTATGCAAGCCGCAAAGATCTGACCGGTTGCGTGAAATACCGCCGAAATCGCCGAGACACCTATAAATGATATCATACGGTCATACAGCCTTTCACCGATAAAAAGCGATGCAAAAGCAAGAAGTGTTCCGCAAAGTGAGATGAACATTGACGACACATTTCCAAAGGTCAGAAATATTGCCGAGACCTTGAGAATCCCCACAAAAAAAGCAGATTTCCTTCCTATTATATAATAGGCACACAATATGGCAAGATTTGCTATACCGAGCTTAAGTCCGGGAATGGGGATAAATGCATTTATCGGAACAAGATTCTCAAGGGTTGACATAGCGATTGCCGCTGCCGCAAAAATTGCGGTGAGTGTGAGAGTTTTTGTTTTCATGTCCCACCTCTCATCCCGCAACGACATCGGTATTGCCGACATTCTTCACAGGTTCAAGTACAACCTTGTTCGGTATGCAGACCGAACCGCCGCCGTTATTATCGACTCCGTGCATACTCATGCATATTTTGTCCGCACAGTCCGAATCTTCAATAAATGCCCTGCCGTTATGTACTTTTATAATGACACCGTCAACATTTAATACGTTATCTTCCGAAAGATCGTATAGGGCAATGACTTCTCCGCCTTTCAATACTCTGACTTGCTTGTTTGTATCGTTGCTTCCAGAAAAGGCAAAGCAAACGGCAGTAAGAATTATCGCAAGAGCCGCACAGACGACCGCATCACCGATATAATGTTTTAATGTAAGTTTTCCGTTCATCTTCCGAGAAATTCCGGGAACAGATAATAATTGTGCTGTCTTTCCCGTGAAAGGGTAGTCTCACCGCCGTGACCGGAGTAAAGAGTAAAGTCCCCTTCAAGCTCACGAAGCTTCAGAAGCGACTCTTTCATTTCCTCAATACTTCCGCCGGGAAAATCCGTTCTTCCGATATTGCTTCCAAAGAGCGTGTCACCTGTAAACAGGATATCACCGCACACAAAACACGCACTTCCCGGAGTATGACCGGGGGTGGAGATTACCGTCAGATATTCACCGCCGACTTTAATGGTGTCCCCGTTCTCAACGGCTGTGACCTTTATGTCGCTGTCAACCGTATAGCTGTGTCCGATAAGTCCGGAAAGATTGAGGCTCGGCTCATAAAGTGCCTGAAGATCGTTCTTGTGGATAATAACTTCCGCACCTGTAAGTGCGACAAGCTCGTTTACTGCCATTATGTGATCAAAGTGAGCGTGAGTAAGTATTATCTTTTCAATTGTAAGACCGTTGTTCTTTGCGCGGTTAAAGATACGTTCTGCGTTGTCACCGGGATCGAACACCGCACAGACGTTGGAACACGCACTGTTACAGCATCCTTCACCGACGGCGATGTAGCAGTTGGCTTCGTGATAAACGGGATATAGTGGAATAACTCTCATAAAAACTCCGTTTCAGAATTAATTAATGTAGGGGAGGGGCTATGCTCCTCCCATATGTTCCGGTGCATGATACGGTAATGTGCAGAACAAAAACTGCTTTTTCCGTATACTCTAACGTGTGATATGGTAACGGGCAGAGCAGAGCCCTGCCCCTACAATATATCTGTGCAATATTTTAAATCAATTCAAGAATTCTGAGATTCAATATGTCACGAATCAAAGATTTGCTATCATTTCCTCGATATTCTTAAGCTGTGCAGTATATTTTTCAAGTTTTTCGCGCTCGCCTGCGATGACCTTTTCGGGAGCTTTCGCTACGAATTCCGCATTACCGAGCTTCTTTTCAAGTCTTTCTATTTCCTTCTGAGCTGTTTCCTTTTCCTTGGTGAGTCTTGCTCTTTCCTTGTCGGTGTCAATGATATCGCTCATGGGGATGAAGAACTTCGCACTGTCTGTACCTATACTTACAGCCCTATCGTCCTCGCACTTGTCAGCAAATACTACCTCGGATGCACTTGCGAGCTTCTCGAAGAATACCGCTGTATTTTCGTTGTATGCTTCCTTTGCATCCGTTACGATGATGAGCTTTGCCTTTCTTGACGGAGGAACGTTCATTTCAGCTCTTCTGTTTCTGATGGCACGGATAGCATCTATTATCTTTTCCATTGCCTTTTCGTCAGCCTCGTAGTTCATGCATTCGCAGTACTTGGGCCATTCTGCGATAATGATGGGATCCTTTTCGAGACCGAGTGTCTGCCAGATCTCCTCGGAGATGAAGGGCATGAAGGGATGGAGGAGCTTGAGCGTGTTGGAAAGAACATAGGCAAGTACGCTCTGAGCTCTCTTGTTTGAGTCTGTACCCTTTTCAAAGAGTCTGGGCTTAACAAGCTCGATATACCAGTCGCAGAAGTAGTCCCAGATGAAGTCGTAGAGCTTCTTTGCGGCAACGCCCAGCTCGAACTTGTCGAGGTTTTCCGTGATACCCTTAACGGCATCGTTATAGAGGGAGAGTATCCACTTGTCTTCAAGCTCAAGCTTTTCGGGAATCTCTGCCTTTGTATCGTCATCAAGATTAAGAAGTACGAATCTTGCCGCATTCCAGATCTTGTTTGCAAATGCACGGGAAGCCTCGACCTTCTTGTCGGAGTATCTCATGTCGTTTCCGGGAGAGTTGCCCGTAACGAGAGTAAATCTCAAAGCATCCGCACCGTACTTGTCGATAACTTCAAGAGGATCGACACCGTTTCCGAGAGACTTGGACATCTTTCTTCCCAGCTCATCTCTTACAAGACCGTGGATAAGTACAGTATCAAAGGGAGCCTTGCCCGTGTGTTCAAGACCGGAGAATATCATTCTGGATACCCAGAATGTAATAATATCGTAACCTGTTACAAGTGTGGATGTGGGATAGTACTTCTTGAGGTCTTCCGTATCTTCCGGCCATCCGAGTGTTGAGAAGGGCCAGAGTGCGGAGGAGAACCATGTATCCAGAACGTCCTCATCCTGACGCATGGGAGCACCGCAGTCGGGACATACGGTAACATCTTCCTTTGCAACAACCATCTTGCCGCACTTGTCGCAGTAATATGCGGGGATTCTGTGACCCCACCAGAGCTGACGGGAGATACACCAGTCATGGATGTTTTCCATCCAGTTGAAGTACTTCTTTGACTGATTCTCCGGAACGAACTTTATTGTGCCGTCACGAACAACGTCTATAGCGGGCTTTGCGAGAGGCTCCATCTTTACGAACCACTGATCCGAGATAAGAGGCTCGATGGTTGTACCGCATCTGTAGCATTCACCTACATTGTGAACGGTAGGCTCGATCTTTACAAGCGCACCCATTTTTTCAAGCTCTTCAACGACTTTCTTTCTTGCTTCATATCTGTCCATACCTGTGAAGCCGACAGCGATCTCGTTGAGAGTTGCATCATCGTTCATTACATTGATCTGTTCAAGATCATGTCTCTGACCTACAAGGAAGTCATTGGGGTCATGTGCGGGAGTGATCTTAACGCATCCCGTACCCTTTTCCATATCAGCATATTCATCGGTGATGATCGGGATCTCTCTGTTTACGAAGGGAACGACAACGCACTTGCCTACAAGGTGCTTGTATCTTTCATCATCGGGATTTACGGCAACGGCAGTATCTCCGAAAAGTGTTTCCGGTCTTGTTGTAGCTACTACAACGTATTCGTCGGAATCCTTAACGAAGTACTTGATGTGCCAGTAGAATCCGTTCTGCTCGGGATTCTCGACCTCCGCATCGGAAAGGGCGGTCTTACATCTGGGACACCAGTTTGCGATTCTGTGACCTCTGTATATAAGTCCCTTTTCATAAAGGTTTACAAAGACTTCCTTAACTGCCTTTGAGCAGCCTTCGTCCATTGTAAATCTTTCTCTTGTCCAGTCGCAGGAGCAACCGAGCTTTTTGAGCTGGCTGATGATCCTGTCGCCGTACTTGTTCTTCCAGTCCCATACTCTTTCAAGGAAAGCATCACGTCCGAGGTCGTATCTTGTAAGATTCTCCTCTTTCCTGAGCATTTCTTCAACCTTGATCTGAGTTGCGATACCTGCATGGTCCGTTCCGGGTACCCACAGAGCATCGAAGCCGTTCATTCTCTTGAAACGAATAAGTATATCCTGAAGGGTATCGTCAAGAGCATGGCCCATGTGAAGCTGTCCCGTTACATTGGGTGGCGGGATAACGATGGTATAGGGCTCGCCCTTCTTTCCGGAGGGAGTGAAGTATCCTCCGTCGTTCCACATTTTGTAGATGCGGTCTTCCGCACCGTGGGGATTGTATTGTTTTTCCAGTTCCTTTGGCATTTTTTATTCTCCTTGTTTTTTAGGGTTTAGGGGATAGGATTTAGGATTTAGGGAAGGATGAAAGCTTCGCTTTCTTCATTTATTAAAAAATGACATTCCGATATCTGCGTCATTCCCCTTAATTTAATTTTTCTTTTATTGAGTTCAACATTTTTCCTATTTCTGTGCATAAAATAAACGCTCTGCGGACTTGTTTTTGTGTTAGCATACCTTGTCGTACACATATTATTAATTGCGTTTCCAATTCAGACTTTGAACCTCTTGCAATCATTAGAAAATGTACGTAATCTTTTGTTGTATTTCTATCATATCCTTCCGCAATATTAGATGGTATAGAAACAACAGATCTTCGCATCTGGTCAGCAAGTGCATAAGTTTCCTCTTTAGGCAGAAGCTTCAATAAAGCATATACTTCATCAACAAGATCCATAGATTTCTGCCATACCATCAAATCTCTGTATGTTGTCATTATTCTCCTCCGGACTTAAAGAATATGATCTGAAATTCAAAGAATGAAGAAAGCGAAGCTTTCATCCTTCCCTAAATCCTATATCCTATCCCCTAAATCCTTATTTATCAGTCCATCGGCTTGATCTCGTTCATAACAAGTCCCGTGATAAGCTTCGGATAGAAGTAAGTAGACTTCTGAGGCATTTTTTCTCCCGCTGTGGCAACATCCTTTATCTGACGTACCTTTGTTGAGTTAAGCAGGAACGAACAGTTGTATGTGCCTGCATCTACCTTTTCGATGGCCTCATCATAGCTTCTCGTGTAGTTGAGATTTATCTGATTTGCCATGTTTTCCTTGTCGATACCGAAGATCTTTTCAAGTATAAGATTGTGAAGCACGGAAACATCAAGACTCTTGTATGCATCGGACTTGCCTTCAAGCATAGCATCAAGTGCCGCCTTTGCTTCCGCTGTATCCTTCATGATGAGAAGATAGGGAGCTTTTCCGTCGTAGTAACCGAATGCATTCTTGTCGGCATTCTTGAGAAGAGCCTTCTCGAGACACTTTGTGCAAGCCATCTTTTCGACATCAAAATACTGTGCCATACCTTCAAGAGCCTTTGCACTGTCAAAATCCTTAAGATCCTTCACCATTCTGTGAGTGGGGAACACCACAAGACCTTCGTGGTCGATATCCGCAAGGAACATCATGCAGTAGTTACCTGCGTGTGTATCATCCTTGATAACACCGTCTTCGATGAGCTTCTTCTTGAAGTTGAGAGCTGTTTCGTATCTGTGATGACCGTCGGCAATATAAAGCTTCTTGTCCTCGAATGCCTTTTCGATAAAAGCGATCTCGTCTTGGTCAAAAATGCACCAGAGTCTCTGAACGATTCCTTCGTAGTCTGTGAACTCAACATCCGGCTTTCTCTCGGAAAGTGCGTCTATCTTTGTTCTTATGACTCTTTCTTCATCGGTATACATAGAATATATAGCCGAGAAGTTGCAGAAGGTCGTACTCATGAGATTGAATCTGTCCGTCTTTGCCTTGGAAAGTGTCTCCTCGTGAGGAAGAACGACACCTTCGGAAAACTCACGCAGTCTCACTCGTGTATATATGCCCTTGACTTTTTTTCTTTCGCCGTAGGCTGTGAATTCTTCTTCGTAAATGTAGATGCCGGGTTTTTCGTCTTTTGCAAGCACACCTGCCTTTTCCATTTCCGCAAGTGCCGCTGCTGCCGCCTTGTAAGGCTCATCACCCTTAGGAAGCTCAAGCTTTACTATGTTGTTTTCGCTTTTTGCCAGAAAGCCGAGACGTTCTTCTTCGCTGATGATATCATAAGGGGGACACACGTTTTTGGAAATGTCGCCGCCCTTGTCGGTGTATCTGAGTGCACCGAATGCTTTGATCTCTGCCATGAATTTCTCTCCTAATTTATTTAATATAATAATATACTGTTTCATTCTACCACAAAAAGAACGATATTGCAAGAGTTTTTTCGCTATTTTTTGGATTCGTCAATAAAATTATAAAAAAATAGTTATTTTTGAAAAAACGGGGTTAAAAACAAGTTTATTTGAGTTAAAACAGACAAAATGTGGTGATATAATTAGTGTATTATTACCAAAAACAAAAAACAAATGAGAAATATTTCAAAAAAATATTGATTTTTAAAAGGTTTCATGTTATAATCAATCTGCATATCAATATTTCTATAAGGAGTGTAGAAAAAATGAAGAAAATTCTCTCGGCAGTTTTCGTTATGGCAATGCTCATAATTACTGCCACATTCGCAGGTTCCGTTATCGCGGCAGAACCCTATGTGTTCGACCCGGCAGCGGAAGGTCTGGATGTCTACCCGGTTATCTATCTTGATGAAGAAAACGGTACTCTTACCGCATCCAACAAGATAACCGAATCCACAGACTCAACAAAGGCATTTAACAGTATGTCGGCAGCTGTCACTGCTCTCGACAAAGCCAAGACAGAGGGTTATATTATCCTTGTTTCCGATTTCCGTTTTGACTCTTCAAAAGCAGCGAAGAATGTTTTTGATACCGATGGTCCCGGTAACTTCCCGAGCCACTCCAAGATGGTCATCCTCAGAGGTATGGATCGCGGAGACGGTACAAGATCTAAGGTCTACCTCGGCGGTATGCCCTGGGCTCAGGGTCCGCTCTGGCTCCAGAATCTCGATTTCGTATCTGTTTCAAACGGTGATACATATATCGCTATGAAAGGCAACGACCTCAATTGGGGTACTCCCGGTGCAGGCAAGGACGACATAAAAGTATATAAGGCAGCTAATGCCAACGGTGTAGCACCTGCAGCTCCCGCGATAACGATCGGTGGTGACGGTGGTAATTACTCACTGAGCCCTGTTA
>SVQR01000056.1 GCA_015065225.1 Oscillospiraceae bacterium
GGGTTCCATTTCCTCACTCGGTGGGGGATCCAATCCCCCACCGAGTGACAGGCAGCTTTGCTGCCTCTTGCCACGTTGAATGACGGGGCAAGCCCCTTATTGAAAAGCTCAGGCTTTGAAAGGAACTGTAATGGAACAAAAGGGAAAGGTCATATCTGTAGAAAAGGATATTGCAATAGTGGAGCTTATGCGTGAATCCGCTTGCAGCTCATGTCATCATAAGGGTAGCTGCGGTGCGGGCATAATGGCAGGCTGTGCCAAGTCCGAAACAGTGTCGGTGAAGGCAAATAATCTTTGCAATGCCGAAGTCGGTGACAGTGTTATACTCAGCTCCGATTCGGCAAAAACCTTAGGTATCGCATTCTGCGTATTTGTGCTTCCTCTCATTCTTACTTTTATATCATATCTTATCTGTAACGGTTTGGGTGCTTCCGTGACCGTCAATGCAATAGTTTCGGCGGCGGTCTTTTTTGTTTCATTCTTTGCGTTTTTCTTTGGGTTTAATAAGTACCTTACGGGAAAGATCAGCATAAATATCACGAGTGTTGTTGATGAATGATGATAACGGATATGAGGCATCATTAAAATGAGAAAATAACGGAGTAACATATAAAATGGATTTGTTTTGCAGTAAGAAAAATTGGCTTCTGACCGAATACGACAGTGACAGGGTGCGGGAGCTGTGCGATCAACTGAATATATCTCCCGTTCTTGCAAAGCTGCTTACAAGAAGGGGCATCGGGAATCCTTCCGAGGCAAGGTGGTTTCTGAGATCCGATGAGCTGTATCTTTACGATCCCTTCCTGCTGTGTGATATGGACAGAGCTGTGGAGAGGATAAAACGGGCGATAGCAGACAAGGAAAAGATATGTGTCTACGGAGACTATGATGTTGACGGAATAACCGCCACGGCGGTGATGTATAAGTATTTTACCTCCAAGGGCTGCGATGTCATGTATTATATTCCCCAAAGGCTGAGCGAAGGCTACGGTATGAATAATGCGGCGGTAGCAAAATTCGCAGAGCTCGGAGTGAAGCTCATAGTCACCGTTGATAACGGAATAACCGCAAATCCCGAAATTGAATATGCGACTACCCTCGGAATAGATGTAGTGGTCACGGACCATCATGAATGCCGTACGGAGCTTCCACGTTGCTGTGCGGTAGTGAATCCCAAAAGACCGGATAACAAATATCCCTTTGAAAGTCTTGCGGGAGTCGGTGTGGCGTTCAAGGTCGTCTGTGCGCTTGAGGGCGAGAGGGCGGATGACAGCTTTATTGACAGGTATGTCGATCTTGCTGCTCTCGGTACTATTGCGGATGTAATGCCGCTGATTGATGAAAACAGACAGCTTGTCACAAGAGGTCTTTCCTGTATATCGAACGGCAGCAATAAGGGAATAAGCTGTCTTATAGATGCGGCGATGCTTGAAAAGAACAAGAATCCGGAAAAAAAGGTCACTTCATCCACCGTCGGATTCATTATTGCACCGAGACTGAATGCGGCAGGAAGAATAGGCGATGTGGAAAAGGCGGTCGAACTGCTTGTTGAGGATGACTATCTCAGCTGTTCCGAGATATCCCGCGAGCTGTGCGAGAAGAACAAGGAACGTCAGCAGATAGAAAACAGGATATACACCGAGGCTGTGGAGATAATTGACAGTACCCATGATTTTGAAAACGATAAGATCATTGTCGTATGCTCTGACGGATGGCATCACGGTGTCGTGGGGATAGTTGCTTCAAGGATAACCGAGAAGTACGGCTTGCCTTCCATCCTTATCTGCCGTGAGAACGGTGTGGGAAAGGGCTCTGCAAGAAGTATAAAGGGCTTTAATATCAATGAGGCGATCCATTCCTGTAATGATATACTTGTCCGTCACGGAGGTCATGAGCTTGCGGCGGGACTTACGATCGAGCTTGAAAGGGTAGACGAATTCAGAAAAAGGATAAATGATCACGCAAGGGATCGTATCACGGAGGAGCTTCTTGAAGGCTCCGTCGAGATAGATGCGGAGCTTTCCGGTAAAGATATAAGTCTTGAGGTGTGCGAAGAGCTTATGCTGCTTGAGCCGTTCGGCGCGACAAATCCCGTACCGTTGCTGTATATGCGTGATGCAAGGATACTTGATGTCATAACGCTCGGTCAGAATAAGCACACAAAGCTGATACTTGAAAAAGACGGAGTGCAGGTTGAGGGACTTATGTTCGGTTTTCCCGGTGAAAACTTTATCGTACCTTCCTCAGGACTTGTTGATGTGCTTTTCAATCTTGATATAAATGATTTCAGAGGGGAAAGAACTCCCCAGCTTATAATAAGAGATATTCGCCTTTGCAGAAGCGATGCCGAAAAATGCGCCTATTATATTGAAATAATGCATACCATACTTGAAGGAAACAACTCAAGATTGGTTCCCGGAATAGATGTGTGCAGAGAGGTGTACAAGTATCTCAGGGCAAAGGACGAGATGCTCTCATCATATGTTAACCTTTTTATCCTTGCCGAGCAGATGACAAGAGATACGGGCATCAATATAAGCTGTTCGTCACTTGGAGTCGTGCTTGAGATATTTTATGAGATGGGACTTGCCCGACTTTACAAGATCGATGATCTGATTATGAAGATAGATATGGTCAAAAACTGCGGAAAGATAGATATTGAAAGCTCGAAGGTGCTGATGCGTGCAAGGAATATCCGTCAGTAAGACAGATAGGTGGTGTAGAATTGGACTATTTTGAACAACTGAAAGAGGGACTTGCCGGCACTAACCGGAAGTATGATATTGAAAAGATAAAGCGTGCCTATGATTATGCGGATCTTATGCATGAGGGGCAGATGCGCAAATCCGGCGAGAAATACATCAGCCATCCTGTTGCGGTCGCACTTCTGACGGCTCAGCTTGGAATGGACAGCGATTCTGTCTGTGCGGCACTTCTTCATGATACGCTTGAGGACTGCGAGGAAAAGGTTGATGTCGAATTTATAAAAAAGAATTTCGGCAATGATGTTCTGGAGCTTGTTGAGGGACTCACAAAGCTTACAGGTATCCAATTTGAAGAAAAGGAAGACGAGAGCATAGAGAATCTTCGTAAGATGTTTCTTGCTATGTCAAAGGATATCCGTGTCATCTTCATAAAGCTCTGTGACAGACTTCACAATATGAGAACGCTTTCCGCAAAATCAGAGCCCAAGCAGAGAATGATCGCCCTTGAGACCATGCACGTTTATGCACCGCTTGCTCACAGGCTCGGTATCCGTAAGATCAAGGCGGAGCTGGAGAATCTCTCCTTGCAGTACCTTGATCCGATAGGCTATGCGGAGGTCAACAACGATATACAGCAGAGATACGGTGAAAACAAGAACTTCCTTGAAAATGCCCAGCTGCAGGTGGTTGAAGAGCTTCACAAGAACAATGTCAAGTTTGATATCTCGGGACGAGTCAAGACGATATATTCCATCTACAAGAAGAAATATAATCAGAACAAGAGCTTTGATCAGATATACGACTTCTATGCGATGCGTATAATCGTTGACAGCGAGCTTGACTGCTATACCGTACTTGGTATAATACATGAGAATTTCAGACTTATTCCCGGAAGATTCAAGGACTATATCTCAAACCCCAAGCCCAACCTTTACCGTTCGCTTCATACCACGGTAATGAGCAAGCACGGTATTCCCTTTGAGGTTCAGATCAGAACCCGTGAGATGCATGAGATAGCGGAATACGGTCTTGCGGCACATTGGAAATATAAGTCCGGTGAGAGCGACAAGGAGAATATCTCACAAAAGCTCAGATGGATAAGGACACTTCTTGAAACAGGCGATGATACGGGAGATGCGGATGAATTTCTGCGTCCTTTGAAGATAGACCTTTTTGAAGACGAGACATTCGTGTTTACTCCCAAGGGAGACGTTGTAAATCTTCCTTCCGGCTCCACTCCCATCGACTTTGCCTATAATATCCATTCCGCTGTCGGTAACTCCATGATAGGTGCAAAGGTCAACGGAATGATAGTGCCTATAGATACTGTTCTCGAAACGGGACAGATAGTTGACGTTATAACATCCTCAGCCTCAAAAGGACCAAGCCGTGACTGGCTGAAGATAGTAAAGACCGCAGAGGCGAAGAACAAGATACGTCAATGGTTCAAGCGTGAAAAGCGTGATGAGAACATTATTGAAGGTAAAAATGAGGTCGATAAGCTGCTGAAAAGATTCGGCAGAGCCTTTACCGAACAGCAGAGAAACGAAATAGTCACCAATGTATCCAAGAGGATAGGCGTTCTTTCCGCCGATGATTTCTTCAACAATATCGGATACGGCGGTATGTCCGTCACAAAATACGAGGGCAGGCTCAAGGATGAATTTGACAGAGTCGTAAAGCCGGAGATATCCGAGGCACAGCAGAAGGCGATAGAGGACAGGAATCTCGAAAAGATAAAGAATGCCGAAAAGAACCGCCAGAAGGAAAAGGCAAATACAGCCGTTCAGAGCGTCATTGTTGACAGTATAGACAACTGTCAGGTGCGATTTGCAAAGTGCTGTAATCCGCTTCCCGGCGACGAGATCATAGGCTTTGTCACAAGAGGCTTCGGTGTATCCGTACACAAATACGACTGTCCCAATGCCGTTGCGGCTATAGACAGACCTGAGGAAAAGGACAGATGGGTAAGCGTCAGATGGACAAGGAGTGCCGTTGAGAACACTTCCGGTTCAAGAGGCTTTGAGGCACTTCTTACGGTGTATGCAAACTACTCTTTAAAGCTCATAAGCGAGATAACAGGTCTTTTTGAGGAGCTGAGAGTTCCCGTTCATGCACTTAATACCAGAATGTCCGGCAAGGATAATATCATAATCAATATCACCGTTACGACAAAGGGAACGGATCATCTCAATGCGATGGTAGCAAGGATCAAAAAGATCAAGGATGTTATTGATGTCCAGAGAGGTTTCTCGTAAGATACCGAAAGGAATATAAAATGAAAGCAATAGTACAGCGTGTAAACTACGCAAAAATGATAATAGATGAAAAGGAATATTCAAGCATAGGCGTAGGCTTTATGGTGCTTCTTGGGGTTGCCGACGGTGATACCGACAAGGACATGGAGATTCTGTGCGACAAGATAGCAAAGCTCAGAATATTCACCGATGAGAACGACAAGATGAATCTGTCACTCGCTCAGGTCGCAGAGAGGGGAACGGAGACCGCAGTTATGGTGGTATCAAACTTCACGCTCTGCGGCAATTGCTCCCACGGCAACAGACCGGAATTCTTCGGTGCCGCACATCCGGATGAAGCTGACAGATTATACAATGCCTTCGTCGAAAGAATGAGGACAGTTCACGGGCTTCGTGTCGAGACAGGCGTTTTCGGAGCGCATATGCACGTTCGGATAGAGAACAACGGCCCTGTGACACTTATAATTGATTCTGCGGATCTCAAGAAGAAATAATCTCGCCCGATTCGGCATATATTAGAAAAGGAGGGCGATCATGAGGATCACGTTACAATCAAATATTGATTCGCTTTCCGAGTTTTATCTGCAGACGCTTGTGCTTCTGTACCGTCCCTGCGAGGTTTTCGGGAAAAACGATACATCCACCTCCGAGCTTTATGTAAGAGCCGAGGAGAAGAACGGCAAGGTGACTGCATATGTCAGGATCGTGGATAACGGCAAGGATTGCGAGAGCGTTTCATCTCAGGGAGAATATGAGAATTATCCCGACGGTATCAATATCGCAAAAACCGTTGTCGGTCGGGCATTCTGCGACTGTGCCGAGAAAGTCTACGGCTTCAGGTCTCCCTTTGGTATTATTACGGGCATAAGACCTGCAAAGCTCGCACTTTCATATCTTGAGCGAGGATTTTCACGGGATGAGATACACGGCATATTCGGTGATGCCTATATGATGTCACCGTCAAAGGCGAATGTTCTGACGGATATCGCATCAAGGGAGAGGTCGCTTCTGCATTCCCTTGACCGTAAGACCTTCAGCCTGTATGTTTCAATACCTTTCTGCCCGACAAGGTGCAGCTATTGTTCCTTTGTATCCTATTCCACAGAGAGACTTCTTTCCATGATACCCGATTATCTTGTGAAGCTGTTTGCGGATATACAAAGGATCGGTGAGCTTTCAAAGGAGCTCGGACTTGAGCTTTATTCCGTATACGTCGGCGGTGGAACGCCTTCGATACTTACGAAAGATCAGATAACGCTTCTTATCGAATGTATAAATTCAAGCTTTGATATGAGCCGATGCCGTGAATTCACCTTTGAGGCGGGAAGACCTGATACCGTTACATACGAAAAGCTCACAGCACTTCGTGACGGAGGCGTCGGCAGGATCAGCCTCAACACGCAGACGGCAAACAATGAAGTGTTGAAGGTAGTGGGAAGAAAGCATACCTTTGAGGATTATCTTGAAAAGCTGGAGATCGCAAAAAGTGTCGGCTTTGACAGCATCAATACCGATCTTATAGCGGGGCTTCCCACCGAATCCTTTGAGAGCTTTACGGAAAGTCTTGACAAGGTCATAGCTGCAGGCGTTGATAACATAACCGTTCATTCGCTGACACTCAAGAAGTCATCCGAGCTTAAAACTCTCGGAGAATTCGGACTTCTTTCCGACGGACAAAGAGTTATGAGGATGCTTGATCATGCGAGTGTAAAGCTTCGCGGTGAAGGATATCTTCCTTATTATATCTACAGACAGAAGAATACTGTCGGAAATCTTGAAAATACAGGATATGCCAAGGAAGGTAAGGAGTGCCTTTACAATATCCTTATGATGGAGGAATTCCACACGGTGTTCTCTGCCGGGGCGGGTGCCGTTACAAAGCTCGTATCACCGGACAGAGGAAAGATAGAAAGACTGTTTGAACAGAAGTATCCCTATGAGTATCTTGCAAAAGATGCAAAGGGCTTTGATGCGGATACGATAAGACGGTTTTATGCGGAACATTTTTAAATGATGGAGGTAAAGCCTTGAACAATAAAAAAGCCAAGAGCCAGAATCTGCTTATAGGTGCTATGGTTCTTCTTATATCAAACCTGCTTGTCAAGGTCATAGGAGCAGTATACAAGATACCGCTGACAAATATGCTGGGAACACGCGGAATGGCATATTTCAATGCGGCGTACAGCTTCTATGTTACCATATACCTTGTTTCCACAGCGGGCATTCCCGTTGCGATATCCCGAATGGTAGCCACATCCGAGGCTCAGGGCAAGCATCGTGAATCAAAACGTATACTTAAAGTGGCACTTGTGCTGTTCTCGCTTGTGGGACTTGCGGCAACTCTCATAATGATGTTCTTTGCAAAGTCTTATGCGCACAGGATTGAGATACCGGATTCCTATCTCAGTATGTATGCCATTGCACCGACATTGTTCTTTATCTGTATATCCTCCACCTTCAGAGGGTATTATCAGGGCAAGAAGAACATGACTCTCTCCGCAATAGCGCAGGTCATTGAGGCACTTGCAAAGCTCATTATCGGTCTTGCGGCGGTAAAGCTCTTTATTGATGTCTTTGAGCTTAAAACAACATCCGCTTATGCCATCTCCGGTGTTACCATCGGCGTTGTGCTGAGCCTTCTTTTTGCATTGTTCTATCATTTCAAAGAGTCAAGAAATGAGGAAATTCCCGAAAACGATACCGCACCGCTTCGTTCTTCAAAGAGCATACTTGCGGAGCTTGTCATGATATGCGTTCCCATTGCCGTAAGCTCCTGTGTTACCGGACTTACAAGGTTTGTTGATACAAGCCTTATCGTTACAAGCCTTCGTGATATCGGAGTTGTAAAGGAAACTGCGGAATCGCTTTACGGTGCATTTTCTTCCATTGTTATCTCGCTTCTGGATATGCCTCCGTCGCTTATCACACCGCTTGCCATAAGTCTTCTTCCGAATCTTGCACAGACTTATGCTTCCAAGGATAAGCTTGGCTCATACTCAACAATAGATTCATCCTTCAGGGTAGGCTCTCTTATCGCATTTCCCTGTACCTTCGGCATGGCGTTTGTTTCCGAGGGGATAATCAGAACGCTTTTCAGGGAAGAATACATTGACGGAACGCAGATACTCAACAGCGAGGTCTGTGCCGAAGCTCTGACCATCGTTTCCATATCCATATTCTTCCTTGCCATGATAGCCATTACAAACTCTATACTTCAGGCATGGCGAAGGGAGATCTTTCCGATAGTATCCGCACTGTGCGGCATAGGTGTAAAGTGTGTGACGGAATATATCCTCCTGCGTATTCCCGGTATGGGCATCAACGGTGCGGCACTTAGTACCGTGGCTTGTCACTTTACAATAATACTTATGAATCTCATATTTGTGATAAAGTTTACCGGATATGTTCCCAAGGTCACAAAGATATTCGCAAAGCCGCTTTTTGCAGGTCTTTTCTGCGGAGTGGGTGCATACTTTACCTATATGGGACTTGATATGCTCACGACAGACCGTCTTGCGGGCAGAACTCAGGCTCTTATTTGCCTTGTTCCCGCAGTGGGCGTTGCGGCTGTAATTTATGTTGCGGCACTTGCCGTTATGAAGGGCTTTGTAAGAGAGGATATCGAGATGCTTCCCAAGGGAAAGAAGATATGTGCTTTGCTTACAAAATTCAAGGCTATGTAAATCTGATATATATACATGATCTAAGGATGTGAAAAAATGTCTGTTGAAACACTTTTGAAAAAGGATAATTATACTCCCGATGATCTTCGCGAGATAATGGAGATCCTTCGGGGCGAAGGCGGCTGTCCCTGGGACAGGGAACAGGATCATAAGTCGATACGAAACAACTTTATAGAAGAAGTATATGAGGTCGTTGAAGGCATAGATACCGATGACGATGCTATCATAAAGGAAGAACTCGGCGATGTACTTTTACAGGTGGTCTTTCATGCAAGGATAGCGGAGGAAGCGGGAAAGTATAACCTCGACGATGTTGCCGACGGCATATGCAAAAAGCTGATACTCAGACACCCTCACATATTCTCTGACGTTAAGGTGAAGGATTCTGCGGAAGTCCTTAAAAACTGGGATGAGATAAAGAAAACGGAAAAGTCACAAAAGAGCTATACCGATACTCTGAAGGGTGTCTCGGCATCACTTCCTGCACTTGTTCGCGCATCAAAGATAAAGGCAAAGGCGTGCAAGGCGGGATTTGAATATCCGGATATTTCCGGTGCGGTGGATAAGGTCTCGGAGGAGTTTTCCGAGGTGAAGGCAGAGATAGAGAACAATAACGCCGAAGGTATAAAGGAGGAGATAGGCGACCTTCTTTTTGCCGTGGCAAATCTTGCGAGAATGTGCGGCGTAAATGCCGAGGAAGCACTGTACAATACCAACAATAAGTTCATCGACAGGTTTGAAAAAACGGAGAATCTTGCACGCAATAACGGCAAAGACCTGGCACAACTTAATATTTCGGAAAAAATTGAGCTGTGGAATACGGCAAAAAAACTCTGAATTTTTGATTAATTTGTTAACTAAAGCAGAAATGTTGAGTTTTTATTAAAGAATTTGTAAATACATACAAAATTAGTAAAAAAACACTTGCAATTGTGCTTGATAAATGGTATACTATATACAATCTTAAAAATTACAAGGAGATACGAAAATGAACAAGACAGAACTCGTAGCAGCAGTAGCTGCAAAGGCAGGACTCACAAAGGAACAGGCTGCAAATGCAGTAAGCGCAGTATTCGGCACAATGGCTGAAACACTTACAAAGGGCGACAAGATCCAGCTCGTTGGCTTCGGCACATTCGCAGTTAAGTATCGCAAGGAAAAGCAGTCCAAGAACCCCCAGACAGGCGAAAAGATCACAGTTCCCGCAACATACAGACCTTCCTTCACAGCAGGTAAGACACTTAAGGAAGCTGTTGCAGCTTACAAGGGCTGATTCCAGAAAAACAGCGGTGTTCCAAATTAAATGTTCATCGTAATCCAGAAAGCCGGGTCTTCAAAAGCCCGGTTTCTGTTGTATTTTGAGAGAGTATTAAGGTTAATTTAACATTGATGATGCTGCCTGACGGCAAACGGAGAAGTATATGAGACTTGATAAATATCTTAAGGTAACAAGAATTATAAAGAGAAGAACTGTCGCAAACGAGGCTTGTGACAGTGCTCATGTTACTGTAAACGGAAAAAGTGCAAAGGCATCCTATGATGTCAAGCTCGGTGATATCATTGAGGTTACCTTCGGTGAGAAAACACTTAAATTCAGAGTACTTGACATAAAGGAGCACGCACTCAAGGCGGATGCTTCAAGTATGTATGAGGCTATAACGGAATAAAGAGAAAAGAATGTTCATACAATGTAATATCTTACCGAAAGGAAACAGAGTATGGACAGCACAAGAAAAATACACACTACATCAGATATAAGGATACAGGACAGAGCATCGGCAACAATATGCGGAGCGGATGAGATATACAGCTATGACGAAAATTCCGTGGTCTTGTCCCTTTGCGGTACACGTACCGTGATAGAGGGGGAGAGCCTCAGGGTTACCGAACTGTCGGTAGAGAACGGAAGGATATCGCTTGCAGGAAAGATCAACGCTGTGATATGCGAGGATGAAGTGCCTTTGAAAAAGGGATTCTTTACATCGCTTTTCAAGGGGAAAGCATGACCTTTTATGTTACCGACCAGAACCGCGTTGTATTGACAATGATAGTACTCGGTGCGGTGTTCGGTCTTTTGTGGGATATTCTCCGCATAAAGAGATACTTTATAAAGACAGGGTATTGGTGGATTTTTGCCGAGGATCTTGTTTTCTGCGTGGTGTTTGCTTTTGTATATCATATTGCGGTCTTTGCGGCAAATTACGGATATGTGAGATGGTTTCAGGCGGCAGGTGCCGGTCTCGGCTTTGCGCTGTACCGTCTGATGCTGTCGGATGCGGTCATGAAGATACTGATAACGGTGACGGCTGCGGTTTCGGCAGTTATTTATCGGGTGATGTCGGTTGTGCTTCATCCCTTTATCGTTATTGCCGAAAGGCTGTGGCGTATTTTTAAGGGATTCTTTAATCGGGTGTATTTGCGTTTTCAATCGGGATTTGTGAAGGTGCTGTCGGATATTGAAGCGAAACGGCAGATAAAATTTGCCGCAGGTGGCTTTTATCACGATAGCAGAAAGGATAGTAAATGAGCAGAGAAACAAAAAAGCCGGCCTTTCTTTTCAGAGCGATGATGGTGTTCATTATTGCTGTACAGATCATAGTTATAATAGTGCTGACTTCCATGACCAACGAATATAAAGATGAAAAAAAGCAGCTCGAACAAGAGCTTGATGAGCTTACTCTGGAAACGGAAAAGCTCCGTCAGCGTCTGGAAAAGGAGATGACGGAGGAAAACATGAAAAAGGAAGCGGAGGAGCTCGGATACAGCGATCCCGATGATATGCTATTTCAGGCGGACATACCCAATTCGTAGGAATGTGACCTGAAAGGTTTATTGTGCTGTATTTGTCTTTGGAAAGGTATATGAAGTAATGAGAGTAGTAAATACCGAAATAATAAAGGATAAGGTCTGCGAGCTGTTTCAGAAGGCAAATTACAAGCTCCCGGACAGTGTAAAGGATGCTATCGCAAAATACAGGGACAGCGAAAGCGACGATCGTGCAAGGAGCATCCTGTCAAAGCTGGAGGAAAATCTTGATGCTGCCGACGAGATCAATGTCCCTATCTGTCAGGATACGGGAATGGCTGTGGTCTTTATAGAGATAGGTCAGGAGGTTTTTCTCCAAGGCGAGCTTCTTGAGGATGCCGTGAATGAAGGCGTAAGAAAAGCCTATGATGAAGGGTATCTGCGTAAGTCTGTTGTTGACGATCCTTTGTTTGAGAGAAAAAATACCACCGACAACACACCTGCCGTAATATACACAAATATCGTAGCAGGGGACAAGATAAAGATAATTGCCGCACCCAAGGGTTTCGGAAGTGAGAATATGAGCAAGAGCAGGATGTTCACTCCCGGTGCTTCAAAGCAGGATATCATTGATTTTGTCGCGGAGACTGTAAAGATTGCGGGCGGGAACCCATGTCCTCCTATGGTGATAGGCGTCGGTATCGGCGGAACCTTTGAAAAATGTGCACTGCTGTCCAAGATTGCTCTCTGCCGTGATATTGACGTTCCCAACAGCGATGAGAGGTATGCACTTCTCGAACGTGAGATGCTTGAGGCAGTAAATAAAACAGGCGTAGGTCCGCAGGGCTTCGGCGGTGATTGTACCGCACTGGCTGTGAATATAGAATATTTCCCCACACATATTGCGGGACTTCCGTGTGCGGTGAACATCGGCTGTCACGTCACAAGACACGCCGAATGTATAATATGACACATTTCCGGGCATCATAGATCGGTGTCCGGATGCTTTTATTGTTATTTCAACGGAAAATTATAATTTTTTCAGATAAATTTCACAAAAGTACTTTACAAATCGGAATTTATATGGTATAATATAACCACGGAAGAGGAAATACACTCGGTTTTCTTCCGAATAACCTATAAGGAGGCTTTTGTATGAAGTCCAATATCGTTGCAAGAAAGTATGAAGTAACTCCCGACATCAAGTCGCGTCTTGAAAAGAAGCTTGCCAAGCTTGACAAGTTCTTCCCCGAAGAAACAAGTGCTACGGTAACATTTTCCTCCAAGCGCGGAAGGGATAATGTGGAGATAACCATCTTCTACAAGAGCATGACATACAGAGCCGAGGTCTACGAAACGGATGTCATATCCGGCATTGACAAAGCGGTGGATATTATCGAAAGGCAGATAAGGAAGAACAGGACAAAGCTGGAAAAGAGACTTCGTGACAATGCATTCGAGCAGGCTCCCGATGAAGGATATGAGGATATCGCAGAGGAGAAGATCACCATCTCAAGAAACAAGCGTATAGAAGTTGTCCCCATGTCCGCGGAAGAAGCTGTTCTTCAGATGAATCTTACATCCCACGATTTCTTTGTTTACAAGAATGATAAGGATGCCAAGATAAATATCGTATACAAGAGATACGACGGCGGATACGGTCTTTTGGAAGTTGAATAAAATACAGCCGGTCATTAGAAGCGTACTGTTAAGGACAGTTTACAAAACCCGAAGCAAAATTTTTGCTTCGGGTTTTATTGTATGAGGTTTTAGGATATCCTAAATATTCGGAAGATGCTATACATTTTCCCTGCTTGTTACAGTGCCGGACAAAATTGTCAGTGTATTAAAATTTATGTTACTTTTAAATTTGAAATTGTATTTTTGTATTCTTTTGGAGATACTCCAAGTATGGATTTGAATGTTTTAGAAAAATATACATAATCAGCATATCCGCACTGCTCAGCTATTTGCTGCAATGAAAGCGTATTTGCATATATTTCAATCAGAAAAGCAGCATGCTTTATTCTTATGTCTGTCAAAAAACCATTTGGTGTTTTACCGGTGACCTTTTTAAAATGTGACCTGATATAGTCTTCCGAATAACCACTTTTTTGAAGCAAATGACGCAAGTTTATATTGTAATCGTAAAAGTTATTTTCGATTTCATATATAATTTTATTAACCGACACACTAATATTATTTGCAGCACTTATATACTGTAAAATAAAATGTATATAAGCAGTGCACAGTTTAGAAACGTAGTCGTTATTTTTGTGGCGATTATTATATATCATTGTAGCAAGTATCTTACCTTCATTTTGTTTATTATCAAAGAGAGTAACAGGATATTCAAAGCGTAAAAGGTTTTCAAACTTACCGCTGATCGATATATTTTTAAATCCATTTTTCGATGTTGAGCCGTGTTCCATACCCGGCGGAACAATAATAATACTTCCCGGAGAAAAAGGATAGTCCGTGTTTTGTGTACGAAGTTCTCCTGTTCCTTGCAAATAAAGCATAATTTCATAATTATTATGCTTATGCATTGGATATGTCTTTATACCATCCTGAGTACAGTTTATTTGTAAATTCATAATATCACCCATACTGATTATAGCATAAATCTATGTTTTATACAAGTACTTTTATAAAACATTATAACGATGTAAACATGATTCATGTTATAATGAACATATAAAGGAGGCGCTGTTATGAAACAAATAAAAGGATTACAAAAAGGTATGGGTATTGGCGGCTGGCTTACGAATTATAAGCGTTTCAACGTTTTGCCGCAAGATAAAAGACTAAAGATTACAATAGGAGATATGGAACATTTCCAAAGCTACATTACTGAAAAGGATGTTGCATATATAGCATCGCTTGGAATGGATCATATTCGTTTGGGTTTTGACCAAATAGTATTAGAGGAGAGTCCGTATAAATACCGAGAAACAATTCTGCATATTTTGCAGGAGTTTGCAGGCTGGTGTAAGAAGTATAATTTGCGGTTGGTTTTGAATATGCACAAAGCTATCGGCAACTATTGCGATATTATAGAAGAAAGCGGACTTATGCAAACTGAAGAACTTCAGAACAGATTTATTGCTGTGTGGTTAAAGCTTGAAGATGTATTTTCAGACGATAACACCATTATTTTTGAACTTTTAAACGAGGTTGTCAGTGCAACTGCCGATGAATGGAATTATGTTGCTGAAAAAACAATCAATGCGATCAGAAACCTTAACAAAGACCGTTTGATAATAATCGGAGGTATAGAATGGAACAATCCCCCCGGGCTTGATTACATCAAGGTATATGATGATGAAAATATCATTTATACATTCCATTGCTATGCACCGCATGAATTTACACATCAGCAAGGAGTATTGCAGGCAGGGCCGCTGTATTACAACCGAAAAATGCCGTATCCAACAGAAGATATTGAACGCTATAGAGATTATCATAGACTTTACGGCAACGAAAATGCTTATTGTGACATTGATAAAATGGATATTGAATTTTTAAGGAAATATCTTGAACCGGCAAAGAGATTTACCGAAAAACACCCTGATAAAATTTTGTGGTGCGGCGAATTTGGTACAATTCGTCATTGCAATATAAAATGGCGTGAAAACTGGATGCGTGATATGATAACAATATTAAAAGAATGGGACATTCCCTATTGTGTATGGAATTATTTAAGCACCCCGAATGACGGCAACAGATTCAGCCTTGTTGATGATGATAATCGCATAATATTAAGTGAAGAATTAGGCAAAATAATCCGCGGAGGAGTTGAATGAGCTTATTATTTTTAGGATTAAGCATTATATTATCAAGTGTGCGCAACATCCTTTCAAAAGGCATATCAGATGTAAAATTCGGAACAAAACAATTCTTTTTGACACAGGCGTGTATTTTTATTTGTGGTAGTCTTGTTCTGATTTTGGTTGCAAATCAAAACTTTGAACGACCGACCTTGCCGACGCTTTTTTATGCCACCCTTTACGGCATTCTGCTTTTGTCGGCACAGTACTGTTACACTTCAGCACTGAAAAAAGGTAATATCGGTATTTGCTCCACAGTTTATTCTCTCGGGTTTATTTTCCCTACGCTATCCGGAAACATGTTTTGGAACGAAAGATTAACAAGCTTGAACATAATCGGTATCCTTATGGTTATTCCAACAATTATTATTTCGGGAATGTCGTCATCAAAAAACAGACAACATAAAAATAAAAATATCAATACATATATTGTTCCTTTAATGTTTGCCATGCTTTCATCTGGTGGTCTTGGAATCATGCAAAAGGTACAACAAAATTCACATTATCCGGAGCAAAAGAATTTATTTGTGATATCGGCATTTGCTTTGGCCGGTACTATTTCGTTTTTAATTTCTTTATTTGCCAAAAGAGAACCTCAAATAAAAATTGGCAGGAAACTGATTTTTGGTATTGGTATCGGAGTTGCTTTCGGACTTTGCAATCTGCTCAACACAATACTCGCCGGGCAACTTGACAGCGCAGTATTTTTTCCTGTGTTGAATATTGGAACAATTTTCTTCTCTATTGTGTCAGGAATTATTTTCTACAAAGAAAAAATATCAAAAAATGATTTGATTATTTTCCTTTTGGGAATTATATCAATTCTTTTCATAACAAATGCATAACGGAGATGCATAAATAAGCATCTCCGTTTTTACTGTCCTTAAGAACACTCACGCTTCGGTGGATTTCTTTCTTAATGGTGTCTTGTATCGTCTGTAAAGCATTCGCAGAAGCGTCCCGAGAAAGACGGTTCTTCGTTTCCGTGGTAGAGGTGTGAAATATCGCCGAGTGCTGAAGCACGGAAGGATGCGATGCCGTCTTCCCTCTCCTCGGAATAAAATACACTGACGGACGACGGTGCAAGGAAGGAGTTCTGCCAGAAGGTATAGGGAGACGTATTAAAAAGATGAGAAACGAGAACTGCGCCAAGTCCGAAATGGCAGGTAAATACTAT
>SVQR01000252.1 GCA_015065225.1 Oscillospiraceae bacterium
TTACACTTGGGAAGGTAGTTGCCCACAATAAGGAATATCACACCCATAAAAATACTTGTCAGAAGAAACATATCAACTTCGCTGTCCGATGCCGCAATAAAGGTAATGCCGAAGGCGAAGGCGTTAACGATCGGGATAATGTAATATATCATCGTCATGATCTTCTTGCTCTGTCCACGTCTGTTGTCGTATTCTGTAAAAGCGATACAGACAAGGTGAACGGCAAGCATAATAGCAGAAATAAGAATACAGGGAAAGTCCGATACCTCATAGGGTAGGTGTTTTCCGAATATCGCCACAAGAAGTGCCGGCAGAATTATAAGAAATGAAGACAGAATAAGCTTTTTTATATTTTTACGCATCGTTTTCTCCTTTCAGCTCCGCTATCCAGAGGAGTATCTCTTCAAGAACGGAAGCGTTGAGCTCATAAAATATAAACTTACCTTCTCGCGTATCGCGGATCAAATCGGCTTCACGGAGAACTGACAGATGACGGGATATTGATGCTCCCGTTACGTCAAATTTTGCGGCAATGTCGCCGGCAGACATTCGTCCACCTTTGAGCATTGACAATATCTCGCGCCTTATGGGATCGGCAAGAGCACGCATAGTGTCACCGAGACTCATTTTTTCACCTCATTTAACATTTAACCTAATTGTTAATTGTATTGTAGCATATTGCTGTAAGTTTGTCAAGATACCACGCAAAAAATCTGAGACCAAAAGGTCTCAGATTCTTTCATTTACTTATACCAAGCACCGCTCCGTCCTTCATTGGCGGATAAACGTAAGGGTGCGGCATAGATATCATCTCTTCAAGCTTGTCTGCTTCGATAATGCATGAGCTTCCGTCAGGGTAATAAAGTTCATACTCTGTATCGTAGGTTATTCCTCCGCCGTAGCCGTATATCCAGATCGATCCGACAATTCCGCAAACTTTTCCTTCGATCTTTCTGTAAAAGCCGAACACCACGCCGTTTTTGAAGCTGTGTGTCGCTTCACTGACTTTTAGATGAGGAGGGGCATATGGCGACAGCTTTTTACTGTTGATGACCGGAAGAATACCGTAAAATGATTCTAAGTCTTCCTCAGTATATGAGATATTGCTTTTTTCGATCTCGCAGTTTTTTCCTTTAAAGTTTTTAACGGATATATATTCCTCAGTCAAAAATCCGTTGATTATACGTCGGTAGTTAACCACCTCCGATGGAACCATCGTCTGCATAAATACATTTCCGGCTTTATTCATGTAAGTAAGGATTTCACGGGCTTCGGGTGTTTTGAAAACATCAGCTTCAGTAATATAGCTGTATTTCGTCTTGGAATCCTTTTTATAATGCTTCAGTATCTCTTTTTCTACCTTTGAAAGCTCCAACGCATCTTCCTTCACGGGGTAATCATCGTAGAAAGAACTCAAATCATAAGGATTTATCTCATCTATTCCGCTCGCTCGTGAATAAAAGTTTACGTCTACCTTTCCGTCATTAAAAGGAATCACATCACCATAACCCAGAGACACTCCAACTGTAAACATATGCGGAAAATATTTAAGCTCATTCAGGTCAGCGTTGATCATAACGTAGTTTTCTATTCCTATCTGGTCAATAGACATGATAAAAGCTTCGTATCCAACGAGAAGCTCTTTTTCCGATTCCTTACATCGAAAATATATCTCACTAGGAAATCCTTCACCGACGATAACTTCTGTAACATTAAGAACAGCTATACTGTATGGCGTTGAGTCTCCAGGCTCATAGTATGTATCACCAAGAATTTCCGAAACACTCAACTTGATAACACATCCATCACTGAATCGCGGGGCTATCATCGAAGAGGCACCGCCGTTAATCTCTTTTTGTTCTCCGTACTCACTGTAGGCAGGACCAATATAGTATACGATAGGCTCATCTTGAGTACCGGTCATATACTCAAGTCCTCCGAAATACCCTCTCTCAAATAATTTATACGCCGTAGCAGCTCCGAATACGATACATAACACAGCCGCTGTCGCCGCAAAACGCACCAAGACTTTATGGTGAGCTTTTCTTTTTTCAAGCTTTTCTTCATACTTTACAGCTTCCGACACAAATGATACGTCAAGCTCGCTTATTGCAGAATTAAAATCTTCTTTGTTTATTTTCCTCATACTGAATACCCCTCACTTTCAAGTTTCTCTCGCAGATCCCGCCTTATGTGCGCAAGCTCTTTATTAACGGATGAACGGCTGAGATACAGCCGCCGTGCGATCTCGTCTATGGAGCGTGCCATATAGAATCGGCTGATAAATATGTACCGTCTCCTTTCGGGAAGTGAGCTTATGAAAACGTTTATCACCCTTGAAAGCTCCAGCGTATCAAAAGTCTCGTGCACGTCTGACTTGTCCTCTGCGAGAAATTCAAGCTCGTCAAGTGATGCTGTAAGCTGTGACGGAATATCCCGCAGGCGGTGGGATCTTCTGTAGCTGTCAACGGCGCGCCTGCGGAGCACGGAGACAAAAAAAGCCTTTAAGCTTTCGGGGCGTGCCGGAGGTATCTTTCTCCACACATCAGCAAGTGTATCGCTGACACATTCCTCGGCATCGGAACTGTTTCCGAGAATATTGTAAGCAATACTTCTGAGATAGCTTCCGTATTTGGCTTCGGATTCAGATACGGCATCCTCGTTACGGTCAAAAAACAGCTCCACTATCTGCGCGTCATCAAGATGCTTTGTTTTCATGCCGTTCCTCCTTTATCTCAAAGACCTGTCTGTTCCCGGATGTACTGCCGCGCTTTCTGGGCATATTCCAGCGGATCTGCCTTTGCAGGGTCCTGCTCGGCCTCCACAACCATCCAGCCGCTGTAGCCCGCCTGCTTCAAAATGTCGAAAACCGGC
>SVQR01000253.1 GCA_015065225.1 Oscillospiraceae bacterium
AATGAGAAAAAGTTCCGAGGAATATTCTTTCATTCGGCAAACAAAGACCGTGTGAACAGTATCGATCCACATCAAAGGTCTGCTCCGCCGGGGATTTTGACGGTGCGGAGATATTCGCAAGCCGATAACGCCGCCGATGCTCCGTCGGAAACAGCAGTCGTTATCTGCCTTATACTTTTTGCACGGCAATCGCCCGCCGTAAAGAAGCCTTCGACAGACGTAGTACCGTTTTCGTTTGAAACTATATATCCCTTGTCATCCGTATCCGCAATGGATACAAAGGGAGAATTGTCGGGAATACGTCCGACGGCGACAAAAAGACCGTCAGCCGCTATCTCTCTTTCAATTCCGTCGGAATTTCCGCGTACCTTTATTCCCGCAAAATATTCCGAAGAAGATCCGGAAATATTCTTTCGCAGAAGCTCTGTGATCTTCACGTCAAGCACCGTTTCCACGTTGCTTTTTTTCAAAAGCTCATCCACAAGAGACTTTTCTGCTCTGAATTCCCCTCTTCTGTGAACTATATATACCTTTTCGCATATATCGGAAAGGACAAGCGCATCGTCTGCAGCGGCGTTTCCGCCTCCTGCAACAATGACCGTCTTTTTTGAATAGAACGCTCCGTCGCAGATCGCACAGTACGAAACACCGTATCCGGTAAGCTCATCCTCATAAGGAAGACCGAGCTTTCCCGGCATTACGCCCGCAGAAGCTATCACAGACAAGGCTGTAAACTCATCATCCTCTGTTCGGATATAAAAGAGTCCGTTCTTCTTTTCTACAGATACTACCCGCCCGAATTCTGTATCCGCTCCCACGGCAAGAGCCTGCTCAGTCATACGGGAAGCAAGTTCGGAACCGCTTACGGACAGTATTCCGGGATAGTTTTCTATATTGAGAGCATAATTCATCTGCCCTCCGAAGCTTTCTTTTTCAAAAATGAGCACGCTTTTCCCCGCACGTCCGGCGTACACAGCCGCAGTGAGACCTGCGGGGCCCGCACCGATTATTGCAATATCAACTGTTTTATGCATTTTCCGTATATTTCTTTATAGCTGATGCACCCACGTATTTATCGTAGGAGCCATCCTCCTTCAATACTATCATGGTAGGAGCCTGATTTACTTCGTATTTCAGGGACTCATCTCTCGATTCAACAGCATCTACCGTCTCATAAGCCATCTGTGCCTTTTCAAGAAGCATCTTTGCAACCTTACAGTTGGGACATGTCTTCGTTGTGAAAAGGTATCTTTTCTCGGAAGAATCAACCTTGGACGCAGTATTGGCTACACCGTTTATGCTGTCGGGAACATATGCTTCAGTGGCATCGGAACAGCAGCAGCCTTCACTTGCTCTGAATTCTCCCACATCATAGACCTTTCTGTCCTTGAATTCCTGAGACTTACCGTCATTCCAATTCTTTACGGGTCTGTAGTAGCCTGTAATACGGCTGTACACTTCCGTTTCCTCGCCGCAAACGGGGCACTTTTCAACCTCGCCTGCGATATATCCGTGCGTTCTGCAAACAGAGTATGTAGGAGAAAGTGTATAGTAAGGAAGCTTGTAATTCTCAGCTATCTTTCTTACGAGATCAGCAGCGGATTTCCAATCGGGAAGCTTTTCACCGAGGAATGCGTGGAATACAGTACCGGATGTGTAAAGGGTCTGAAGATCATCCTGAATATCGAGAGCCTCAAATATATCAGCAGTAAAGCCGACGGGAAGATGAGAGCTGTTTGTATAATAAGGTGTTTCTCCGTTCTTCGCCGCAGTTATTATATCGGGATACTTTGCCGTATCATGCTTTGCAAGACGATATGCGGTGGATTCAGCGGGGGTTGCCTCAAGATTGTAAAGGTCGCCATACTCTTCCTGATAGTCGGAGAGACGTTCTCTCATATGGTTGAGGACATCCTTCGAAAATTCCTGTGTCTTCTTGTGAGTCATATCGGCTTTGAGCCACTTTGCATTGAGACCTACCTCGTTCATACCCACAAGACCGATAGTCGAGAAGTGGTTGTCGAGATTTCCGAGATATCTCTTTGTATAAGGATAAAGACCCTCGTTAAGAAGCTTTGTTATGATCGTTCTCTTGATCTTGAGCGAGCGTGCGGCAATATCCATAAGCTTATCAAGACGTCTGTAGAAATCCTCCTTGTTTTCGGAGAGATACGCTATCTTGGGCATATTTATGGTAACAACGCCGACAGAACCGGTGCTTTCGCCGCTTCCGAAGAAGCCGCCGGATTTCTTTCTGAGCTCGCGAAGGTCAAGTCTGAGTCGGCAGCACATACTTCTTACGTCATTGGGCTGCATATCGCTGTTTATATAATTTGAGAAGTAAGGAGTTCCGTATTTTGATGTCATCTCGAAAAGAAGCTTGTTGTTCTCTGTCTCTGACCAATCGAAATCCTTTGTTATGGAATATGTGGGGATAGGATACTGGAAGCCTCTTCCGTTGGCATCACCTTCAATCATTATCTCTATGAAGGCTTTGTTTATCATATCCATCTCAGCCTTGCAATCCTTGTACTTGAAGGGCATCTCTTTGCCGCCGACAATGGCTTTCTGTTCACCGAGGTCTGCAGGTACTGTCCAATCAAGTGTTATATTGGAGAAGGGTGCCTGAGTTCCCCAACGGCTGGGAGTATTTACGCCGAATATAAAGGATTCTATACACTTTTTGACTTCCCTGTAAGAAAGGTTATCCGCTTTTACAAAGGGAGCGAGGTAAGTATCGAAGGACGAGAATGCCTGAGCTCCCGCCCACTCATTCTGCATGATACCGAGGAAGTTGACCATCTGGTTGCAGAGCGTTGCAAGATGGCTTGCGGGAGATGAGGTTATCTTTCCGGGAACACCGCCCAAGCCCT
>SVQR01000057.1 GCA_015065225.1 Oscillospiraceae bacterium
AATTTCTCCGAATCGTGGCGTTACGCGTGATACTTTCTTTTATAACGGCATTTTTTATTTCTTTCGCGCTGTTTGTCGCATCTTCATCGGGAACTCTCCCAGGAATTAAGGGCTTTGATCTCTTTTTGTGCTGTTCCTGTTATATCATCGGGATACCTTTGGGAGTGTTGTTGCTTTATCCGGTTACTTCGGGCGAGAGATTCGGAAGTTCCACGGTAACTATATCACTGTGCTTCTTCTGTGCCTGTCTTATAATGGCTTGCTCATTTGTTACGATCCCGATTCTTGATTATTTTGCGGCGTGTGTATGTACACTTTTATTCTGTACAATGTTTGACGGTCATATCGGTGTACCCGCCGGTGCTGTTTTCGGTCTTGCGACACTGGATTTTGTATTCTGCGCTCCGCTGTGCATATCAGCGTTTGTTTTTTTGCGGCTTCACAAAAAGCGACAACTGTTAGTATATCCGCTGTTTGCGTCGTGCTGTATCGCGATATCCCTTTTTACCGCAGCTGAGACTTGCCGAATGGCGCTCATATCGGGCACTGTTCTTGCAAGTGTGCTTTTTATGCCTGTGGGACTTGTTATCTCATCAAAAAAGACCGAATACGATCTTTCCTCCCCTGTTCCGCGCGAGACGGTGACAGAGGTATACACCGGAAGGATGGCGGCACTTTCCGGTGCTTTCGGTGCAGTATCAAAGCTATGCTTCGGTTTTTCCAACAGGATGAGATTTCCTTCGGAAGATGAAACACAGGCTCTTGTATCTGTGTGTACGGCACGAGCCTGCTCAAAATGCGAACGCTTTCAAAGTTGCAGGATCAAGCAGTTCTGGTGCGACAGAAGAATTGCGGAGGGACTTATTTCCGACAAACTGACTCCTTCCGTTCTGCCGGAAAAGATAGTGCATTTCTGTCCATGTACTGTATCTGTGGTAAAGGAACTGAATGATGAATACGGAAAGCTGCTGACGGAGAGATTCAACAACAATAAGACCGAGATACTCGCCTACGAATATGCGACTCTCG
Organism: Oscillospiraceae bacterium; assembly: GCA_015065225.1. Lineage (GTDB taxonomy): Bacteria > Bacillota > Clostridia > Oscillospirales > CAG-382 > SIG622. The sequence goes on from SVQR01000057.1 coordinate 1,030, forward strand.
GACGGATACTCAAATACACCTCACGCATATCGTCGGAGGATGTTTATTATGATACAAAACTGAGTGCTCTTGCAAATACGGCTACCAAAAAAATCGGGCTTCCCAACACGGGCGTAACGGTGTACGGTACACGAAAGAAGGTACTTGACATATGCGGTGTTCCCGTTTCAAGCGTGAGTACACCCTCGGAGAAGTTATGTGCATTTTACGGTGCACAATGCGGTGAGCTTTTTGACTGTCCCGAATTCATACTTGATGAGGACGGGACCTTTACCGTTCGTATGCGTTCAAAGGAGCTGATAAGTACAGAATATGTAACGTCCTCCCACACAAAGAACGGTGAGACGGTAAGCGGAGATACGGTATCATTCTTCAGAAGCGACGACAGCTATTTTTATGCGCTCATCGCCGACGGAATGGGAAGCGGACGTGATGCGGCTATGACATCGAGGCTGACATCCGTATTTGTCGAAAAGCTGTTGTCGGGAGGTGCGGGAAAAGGCGTGACAATGGAGCTTCTCAACAATCTTCTCATGTCCAAAAACAAGGAGTGCTTTTCAAGTGTGGATCTTCTGGAGATAGATCTTATAAAAAAGAAAGCCTCCTTTGTCAAGGCGGGGGCTGCACCTGCGTATCTGTTGAGAAGTGCAAAGCTCTTCAAGGTATCCTCCGACACACCGCCATGCGGTATAATAGAAGGATTCTCCGCAGAAAACACATCATTTGAGTTATTCCCCGGTGACATCATCATCATGCTTTCCGACGGGATAACATCGTCCATTGACTGCGGTACGGCACTTTGTGATATCATGAACAATGCAAAAGGTGAGTCTCTTGAAACTATTGCCGGTAAAATACTTGATATGGCGGTATCCATGTCGGTGCATGATGATGATATGAGCTGTGTTATTGTGAGAGTGAAGTGAGGCGCATAGAATCCGGACACTATCATTATTGTTCACATTTTTAGTATTGTTCTTTTCCTCGTAAATATATATAATTATTAATGGGAGATCCGATTTCCGAGCGCAAGTCTTTGTTGACCCGCTCTAAAGCATCTTTGCTTTGCGGATCTCCTCTTTTTTATTTCATCAAACAATAATCCCTGCCATCCCCCTTTCAACCTCCGCAAAAAAATCCCCCACGGAGCCGGAGCACCGCGAGGGCGAAGTATTCGTGGGTCAAGGGAGTCCTCGACTCCCTTGCAGGGGTGTCGGGGACAGCGTCCCTGACATCTCCCGTACTAATATGCTTATCTCTGAACTCTTCCGGAGCCACCGTTCTTGATGAGGCTCTCGACTTCGTCAACGGAAACGAGGTTAACGTCGCCTGCGATAGAGTGCTTGAGACAGGAAGCGGCAACAGCAAATTCGATGATATCCTGGTTAGCCTTACCTGCGAGGATTGCGTAGATGAGACCGCCGCCGAAGGAATCGCCGCCGCCTACTCTGTCTACGATGTGGATGTGATATGTGTTGGAGAAGTAGAATTCACCGTCGGCATACAGCATTGCTGCCCAGTCGTTGTCGTTGGCAGAGATGGAGCTTCTGAGAGTGATAGCTACCTTTTCAAAGCCGAATCTGTCCTTGAGCTGCTGTGCAACGCTCTTGTATGCTTCGTGTTCTACCTTGCCGGATTCAACGTCTGTATTTGCTGCCTTGATGCCGAATACCTTTTCTGCGTCTTCTTCGTTAGCGATACATACATTTACGTAAGGCATAAGCTCGCCCATTACCTTGCCTGCCTTTTCGCTTGTCCAGAGCTTCTTTCTGAAGTTAAGGTCACAGCTTACCTTGATGCCCTTCTTCTTACATACTTTGAGTGCATCAAGGCAGATAGCGGCAACATTGTCACCGAGAGCGGGTGTGATACCTGTGAAGTGGAACCAGTCAGCACCATCGAGGATCTTTTCCCAATCGAAGTCGGAAGCCTGTGCCTCCATGATAGCGGAATGAGCTCTGTCGTAGATTACCTTTGAAGGTCTCTGGGATGCACCGTTTTCAAGGAAGTAGATACCTACTCTGTCACCGCCGCGAACGATCTCGGATGTATCAACGCCGTAAGCTCTGAGGGAATTTACAGCCGCCTGACCTATCTCGTGCGTCGGGAGCTTTGTTACAAATGCAGAATCCATACCGTAGTTTGCAAGGGATACGGATACATTTGCTTCACCGCCGCCATAGTTTACTTCGAATTCATCGGAGTTAATGAATCTTCCGTATGCCGGAGGATTGAGTCTGAGCATGATTTCGCCAAAACATACTGTTCTCATAATTATACCTTTCCTTTCTGTACCATAGGGTACATACAATATATGATTTTAAAAATTAACCTATCATAGGGAACGATCAAAATTCCCACATTTATATTATAAATCAATGCAAATGAATTGTCAATATCAAAAAATAACGGAATTTGATAGATTTTTGTGGAAAATATACTTTTTTATATCCGCACGGTCATTATTTAAAAAATATTGTTGATATGCGCGGAATGATATGATATAATCCGTTTAAAGATACCCATAAGAAATAAAACGGAGATGCTTATGACAAAAAGGAATTTTTCATACGTTCAGGTGCTGTGGATGCTGTCCTGCCTTGTGCTGTTCTTCGCGGCGATCCATGTTATCAATGTCCCGGATGACGAGCTTCTCGGAGTTTCAAGACATCTCGGACTTGCAATGTGCTTTGCGGGCGTTACAAATCTTGTAATCTTCTGCTTCAAGCACAAAAAGATACACGGCTGTCACTGGCTTCTTGCAGACGGACTTTCCGCTATGTGTCTGTCCTTCTTTCCGCTGTTCAATCAGATGATACCTGCGAATGTCATTCCTTTTTTCTTCGGAATATGGGAGCTTGCATCCGGTGTTCTTAAGTTCACCGAATCCACCGAGCTTTACGAGGAAAACATCCGCGGTTGGCAATGGTTTGCCGTTATCGGACTTATTGAGCTTATCTCCGGTGTGGCATCAATGGTAAAACCCATAGACGATGCGGTGGGAATGAATCATGTTATTGCGATCATATTTCTTGTGCAGAGCGTAGGTTTTCTGTTCAAGCTGATAATGTACCGCAACCTTGCATCAAGCATTCCGCTGTTTATGCAAGAACACGATGAGAATAAAACAGAGATTAAAGAAAAGGCTGTCGTCAAGGCAAGAGTTGAGTAGATAAGGAGATATCATGTTACAGGTTGAGATAATATATCTGGGCGGTGAAAAAGAATCGTATTACAAGGATGCCGCAAGTGAATACATAAAGAGACTCGGAGCCTTCTGCACTTTCTCGGAGAAGGTCATAAAAGACGAGAAGCTTCCGCAGAATCCGTCGGAGAATGTAATAAATGCCGCACTTGAGAAAGAAGCGGACAGGGTACTTGCGGAGCTGAAGCACAAGAATCTCAAGATAGCGATGTGTATCGAGGGCAAGCAGATGTCCAGCGAGGAGCTTGCGGAGGTCTTTGATTCCGTTCCGATGCGCGGACTTTCCGGTATAACCTTTATCATAGGCTCAAGCGAGGGACTTTCCGAGCGTGTCAAAAAGGCTTGCGATCTGCGTCTTTCCATGTCAAAGATGACCTTCCCGCACAGGCTTGCGAGAGTGATGCTTCTTGAACAGATATACCGTGGTTTTTCCATTTGTGCGGGAAAGAAATATCATAAATGACGGTCTTGATTTTTTTAGCTTGTATATGCTATAATATTTATAACGACAGTGCTGATGGATGTGGCAAGAGAGCCGTTTCCGGTGACTCCCCCCATCGTTGTAGGCGCTGTTGTTTTTTTGTGGGGAGGTAAGAACGCCTTCAAATTTGGGTTTATCGGTGTATTGCAAATACAAATTCAAACGCATAAATAGATTCAAATTTAAATTACAAAGATGACCTTTGCTTCGAAACCAACCTCATTTATTCAATATTCATCATTCATTGGTCCAATACTCAAAAAGACTCCCCGACAAGGTTTTGCACAAGCCTTATCGGGGAATTGTTATTTTATGCCGTTTGTATTATAGGATGCTCATTCGGCGATACCGTTGTAGAGAATACCTGCAATACCCACTTCACAGCCTGTGCTGTCTTTGCTTGTGGGTGTACCCGTTACTCTTACGGTTACCGTGTGGCTACCGGGAGTAAGAACTTCATCGGCGCTTACACAGCCGGGAATGAATATCTGACAATGGTTATAGAGCTGTGATGTACCGAAGTTGCACTCTCTCCAGTCCCCGTCGTCTACCTTGTACTCAAATGTACCCATCGCCGCAGACTTTCTTACCATAAAGCCGAAGGCATCACCCTCAAATGTAAAGGTGAGTGTATCTCCCGCGGTGGAGGAACTGAGGTAGCCGGCATTCTTATTGCTTTGGAAGATGCGGCTGCCTGTGGCGATATTGCCTGTTGTCCATGTGCCTGTTGTTGTGATGGATGCATCTGTCATGGGAATAGCCTCGGCATTTGTAAGAAGCTGTGCCTGAAGCTGTTCGGGAAGTTCCTTTTCTTCGTACTTCGGTGCTACGGGTGTACCGTAGATGATGTACTTTTCGAGAAGGTTCTTCGTGAGCTTCGCGTAAAGCTCATAGCCCATGCCGTTGGGATGAAGCTGGTCATTTGTGAAGATCTTGCAGTCGCCCGCTGTCGTGTAGTGTGCACTCATGGGTGTACCTACATCAAGTACGGGAATGTCGTAGTGCTCTGCTACCTTTATATGTGCCGCCTTGGGGATATCATATCCCGAAAGCGCTGTCAAAAGGCATACGATATCCGCGTTGGGATTTATCTCATATACGTTTCTTATGAGAGACTCGTACAGCATCTCTATATGATCCTGACCGAAGGTATTGAAGTCGTTTACGCAGAATTCAAGGAATACAAGGTCGGGAACATAGCCTTCGTCGCGGAGCATAAGGTCTTCTTCAAGACGGAAGTTCGCAAAATTCGAGCCTGTGTTGGAGATACCTGCGTTGATGGAGTGGATCTCCGCATCCGGGAACTGTTCTTCAAACCACATGTGCATTCTGTCGATGTACTTTTCATTACCTGCTACTTCATTTCCCGCACCCTGGATGATAGAGCCGCCGATATAGCCGACTGTCAGCTTCTTGTCAACGGTGAGCTTATAGAATGTGTTTTCAAAGTAACCGTTATATTTTGCGGAATCATCTATGAAGGTCTTGGAGAAGTTTGCCTTGATGTTGCCGAGCTGAGATACGTTGATGACACCGGACTCGGTAATGTCTGCCGCCGCTCTGACTTCGGAAGGTGCCTCTCTTGAAAGTCCGCGAAGCATGATTATGAAGTCGTCGATATCTATTCTGCCATCACCGGTATTTTCAGCACTTCCGATGATATCACCGGGTATGAGTGCACCAAAGTCGATGGTGAACAGGCTGTCGGAGTCTATGATGACTGTCTCTGCGAATGCATCGAGATATCCTGCCTTGGATACTGTTACGTTATAGATACCGCTTGTAACGGTTGCTTCGAACTTGCCGTCCTGACCGTTTTCCGTTGCTGTACCCGTTACCGTCTTTGTGCCGTCTGTTACGTTTGTGAGTGTAACAGTTGTGTCACGGAAGTACTTTTCATCCGTCCCCTCTCTCTTTGTTGTGAAGAGGACTTCGACGTCTGTTGTCTTTTCGGACATTATCGTAAGATCCGACTTTGCAGTCTTCGGGAATGTAACGCTTACCTCAACGGACGTTCTGTCCTCGGAGAATACTGCGTTTACGGTGTTGCCGCTGTAGTTGCCGTTGACAACGAGACCTGTGAGAGAATCACCGAATTCGATTCCTTCAAGAGCCGTGAGAGTTACCTTTGCCGTATATACGGTATCAAAGTCGAACTTTGTTGCCGCAGGTTCCCATGTGATGGCACTTGCCGTACAGTTGCCTATCTCGTTGTAGGTATTCTTGCCGCCTGTGAGGATGACCTCGGAGATGGGTGTAAGCTCTGCAACGGGAGGTGTGATGATAAACTTTGCGCTTATGGGTGTTTCGCCGCCGTACTTGACGGTGTACTTATTGTCTGTCGCACCGGAAAGTGTGTAGGTATTATCGGCAGACTTTGTGATGATTGCGTCGTTTACATAGATGTCCATTGTGGAATTTACGGGTACGAGAGAGAACTTGTCTGTCTGTGCATCATATGTTGTTGTACCCTTTTCACCTGCGAGAACTACATAGTCGAACTTTTCGGGGTTGGTAACGGTTACCGCTGTACCGTTGGAAGCAAGGACTACCGCCTTACCGTCGATACCGTTACCGGTATGGACTATCTTGCCGGTGAATGTACCGCCGGTGATCTCAAGTATCGCATTACCGAGGATGTTTGTGGAATAGTTTGTCGCTTCACCCTCTGCAGGTGTGTATGTGCCGGAGGGCTTGACCGGACCTACATTTATGTTGCTGTTGAATGTACCGCCGGAGATCTTTGCTTCTACAGAGCCGACAGTACCGTACTGCTGACCGCCCAGGTAGATAGTTTTGTTGAATGTACCGCCGTCGACGTAAAGACCTGCCTTACCGTCTATCTTACCGCTTGTATCGTCATTTACCGAATATTTATCCGAGGATACATAACCGCCGACGAAGATATCGCCTGTGAATGTACCGCCATGGATCTTAAGGATAGCGTCGCCCTTGACACGACCGTTGTTGAAGTCCGCGCCGGAATAGATGAGACCGTATGTACCGCTGTAGATCTCAATGTCTGCCTTGTCGGGAGTTGCGCCGCCGATGCCGTTACCTACCTGGAGGAATCCGCCGCCGTCGTTGGTGACAGTAACATTTTCACCCATTACGAGCTTGTAGCCGCCGGCAAAGAGGTTCTTATAGGGAACTGCAATACCCATGTTGAAGTTTTCGTATGTGGTATCGCCCTTCATGGTGAAGCTGTTGCTCATTATGAGCCTTCCGTTTTCCGCAGTGGATATTGTTACATGACCTCTGCCTTCAGTATCCGTTATACCGCTTGTTGTGTTGTATTCACCGCAGATGATTATCTTGCCTGCAATGCCGCCTGCAAACTTTGCGAATGCCGCTGTCATTGTGGGAAGTGCGGTTTCGGGTGTAAGACCGTTATTACCTGCTGCACCGTTTACTGCATCAACATAGACTACCTGAGCTCTTACTTCGTCAAATTCAGCTGTTCTTACAGTTTTGAGAAGAGCTGTCTTGTCGCCCGTGTAATCAACAAGGTCTACTATTGTGTGTCCCATAACACCGACTGTTTCGGTAGATTTATCGGAAATTGCATTTGTAACAGTACCACCGTTTACCTTGAGTGTGTAGTCACCGTTCTGAATCGGGTATGTAACACCGTCAAGAGTTTTTTCATTTGCGTTTCTGAACAGAATTGTACCTATTGTACCGCCGTTTATTTCCGCATAAAGATCACCGTTGTGTAAGTAGCACGGATTGCCCGAACCGAGCTGAAGTGTGCCTATATTACCGCCGTTTACGGTTACCTTGATATCACCGTTGAGTTTGTGGGCAGATGACGAGTTGCCGCAATGGAGACCTGCGGTAAGTGATGAAATATCACCGCCGTTAACTTCGATTTCAACATCACCTGTAACAGTAGTCACACCGTAGCCGGAACCGAGTACGGAGGAGTAGGAACCGCTGTTTATGGTAAGCTTTCCGGGATTTGTATAATTACCGCCGTCACCTTCCATAAGTATCTGTCTGCAGCTTGTGGTTGCTTCTGTTATGGTAAGGTCAGAATAATTCTTATCACCAAGTGTAAGGGCAAAGCCTCTTGTGTAGATACCTGCATGCTGTCTGTTCATGAGAATTCTCAGGTCACGGAATGTGGTGTTACCTCTGATGTAATAGTGACCGCCTGCAGTTGTAGTTACGGATGTCTGGAACATGGACTCATCGTCCCAGCCCATGATGGTATAGTTTCCTTTTCTTGTTGTGCCGACCTTTCCCGTGGTTGTTTCCGTTACCTTGTCAACGATAACGATAACACCGCCGCCTTTTGCTTCAAGAAGGCTCATTGCGTAGTCGAGAGTCTTGTAAGGCTTCTGTACGTTGCCTTCCGCATAGTCATCTGTGGAGTCAGAGCCACCGTCATCAATGTAGATGGCATCCGACGGGATGACGTATGTATAGAGCTTCATGGTGAATGTCGTACCGTCTTCCGATACGGTGGAATTTTCATGTGCATCCGCAAGTGCGGGATTGAACTTGAAGCCTGTGGGAGCTGTATATACCGCATTGTATGCGATAAGCTGATTGCCGACAGCCTTTGTGCCGAATTCAAATCCGTCCGCACCTTCCCATGTGGGAGTGATGGTCACGCCGATAATATCCGTTTCGGTTGTAACAGCTTCGGGAGCATTTACGGTCTGACCTTCAACTATGCCCCACATTTTCTTTGCGGGAGTCTTTATGGTGTTGATGTTTTCGCTATCGTCGTAATCTTTCGCTTCTTCGGATGTGAGGAATGCGAATTCGTATACCTTTACATTGTCAACGGAGAAGGTTGCGATTTTGTTTTCCGCTGTTGCCTGGGTTACTTCGTAGCCGTAGTAGCCTTCGGGAACGGTTACTTCGATGGTGGGAAGTGCATTTTCCTCAGCCGCAAGGGAAGCATCATCCGTAATAACGGCATACTTTGACTTTGCGGGATGGAAGCTGAATTCTTCTCTGTATGTACCGTCGGGGTTCTTTACCTTTACATTAAATAGGAAGTTGCCGTTCTCGTCCGTTTCCGTAAGATCCGCAACAGGAACGATCGTGATGCCCATTTCGTCCTCTGTTATATTTTCGGAAAGACCGGAGAGGAAGAAGTAACGAAGATCAAGCATATCCGCATCATCGTGGTAGATACGGAGAACGTGTTCTTTTTCGGGGTCAAGACCTTCTGCGAAGAAGTGATATCTGTGGTTCTTGTTTTCAAGGTAGAAGTTACGTGTCTGTACCTCACCGCCATCTATGGAATAGGATATATCGGTACCGTTATTATCGCTGTATGCATATACCCATGCGCCGATATTGGCAGCCTTGAAACGGAGGGATGTGACAGTACCCTGCTTCTTGGAATAGAAAGCATTGGAGTCGTAATAATAACCACCCAGCTCCTGTGCACCGTTTGCAATGACAGAGCCATCTTCCTTCTTGAGCTCGTTGCCTGCAACGGTATAAGCATCGACGATAAGATCGCCCTTGGAGTTTATTTCGCAATAAGACTTTTCGGGAAGTGCCTTGTCGGTATACTCTGCCGAAGTGGGAGTATAGCCTGTGGGAAGTTGCCATTCGAGGTAGTTGATTATTGTGTTTGCGTAGTGTGCATAACCCTTATCCGTGGGATGAACGATATCGTTGTAGTATTCAAGCCATTCTTCAGCCTTTGAAGATGCGGGATATGCATTCATAAACTTATCACGTACAAGTTCACGTCCGATGTAAATGCAAGGGATATCGTAATATTCACCGAGTCTTGTATAAACTGTGCCGAATACCGGAGTATCGCTTGTTATTTCGGGCTTGAGACTGCCGTAGTCACCCGTGAGGATGAATATGATATTTGCCTTTGGGTTGGATGCGTATATCTTTCTTACGATACTTTCCGCATAAACGTAGTTAGCATTTGTGCCTGCAATACCGCCGTCATAGTTGTCGTTGATAGCCATTTCTATAAAGCAGAGGTCGGGAGCTTTGTCCATGATGAAGTGTCTGTCTGCTCTGTAGATGCCGTAGACCGAGCCTGTGCCGCCGACGGAGGCACGTCTTTCGACGATGGATGTATTGTAGTCCTTGTATGTTGTGATAAGCCAGTCGCGGGTAAGACCTCTCCAGGAAAGGTCATTTGCATTTGAAGAGCCTGTGCCGCCCGTAACGGAGCCGCCGAAGTAGCCGACTGTTACTTCTTCACCCGATTTGATCTTGTATAGTGTATTGAGAAGTGCCGTGGGCTTTGTGTCATCAACATCAAAGGTAAGCGTATACTTGACCGCACCGTCCCAGCTTATTGTTACGATATGATCGCCGTTTTCTGTTTTTGTTTCAACGGAAGCTTCTTTCTGTGAGCCCTCGTATTCGTATGTAACGATGGGAGCTTTTGAAGCATAGGGGAGCTTCATTGTATATTCCGTTGTAGCCTTATTGAAGTTACCGATGGATGTGCCGTTTACAAGAATATCCGTAAGGCTGAAATCAAGAGAACCGCCCGTGAAGTTTACGACCACAAGGTCAGTACCGTTGCGTGTGACCTTGGATGTAGCGTTACCCTCTGCGGACATCTTGCCGTTTGTAACGGCAACGCCGTCTGTGTTACCGGTAGCCTTGATGGTAAGCACGGGAACGGACGCTCCGCCTGCAAGATCCTTCTCATATGCAGTAACATTTCCTATGGATGTACCGTCAAGAAGAACATCCGTTATTGTAAAGTCACCTTCAAATGCGGACTTATGAGCCATCGCATCCTCAAGTGAGCCGAATACGCCTGTGTAACCGATGGTGTAGTCTTCACCGATGTGGTTTGCAACGTCATCTGCGGTGAAGCATACCATATACATTTTCATCGCACCGATAACAGAGCCGTAATCAAAGTAAAGAGTATGCCACTTGCCCGCTTCAAGGCTTGTCTCGCCGCTTGTGCTGCTTACGGATTTTGATGAGTTATCAGGCTTGAATGCGCTGAGTGTGGGAACTGTTGTGATTTCGCTTTTGTACACAACCTTGAAGTACTTGTAATTGGTGTTCTGTGCCGCGGCAGGAACACCGCCTCCCGGTGAAACCTTACCGGTAGCAGTCTTGTCACCACCGTCATAGTATTGATTCTCTGCGTGGTAAGTTCTTGATTTTCTGCCGAACTCGTCTTCTTCAAGCGCACCGCCGGTACATTTCTGAGCACTTGCGGCTGCCCAGTCTGTGTTGGTCTCAACAGGATCAACAACAATCGGACCGCCGGTAAAGCTTACTGTAACCAATGTTTCATCTCCGTTCTTAACGGTAGAAGTTGCCGTTCCGTTTTTGTCTACCGTACCGTTTGTGATAACGACATTTGATGTGTCACCGGTTGCGGCAACGGTAAGTGCGGGAACGGTCTTTGAACCTGCAAGGTCGTATGTGTACTCGGAAACTTTGCCTATGGATTCGCCGCCGAGCTTTACGTCTGTTATGGCGAGGTCACCTTCGAAGGGTGTCTCGTGGTTAAGTGCATCTATCATATTTCCGAAGATGCCGATATATGCGATATCGTATGTACCCGCTGTGTTCTTGGGTGCAAACTTTATCTGGAACATTTTGAAATCAGAAATATCATAATACGCCGTATTCCATTCACTCACGGCGTGATCCTTTGCAAGCAGTGCGGGAGTGACGTACTTACTGTTGCCCGCATGGTAGTAATGTCTGAGTTGAGGAACATCACCTGTTGTGCGGTATACGAGTTTTAGTGCCTTGTAATTTGCCGCTTCCGTTGTGTTGGAAGTACCGGAACCTCCGGGTGCGACATCCGAAGTAGCATCTGTAGCGGGAATGAAGTTATAGTAGCTTCTGCCGAATTCATCCGTAAGAGACTGTCTGCCGTTGGCAATACATCCCTGAGCGGCATCATCCCACGCCGGATCGAGATCCTTTTTCAGACCTGTAGCTACAGCACCGCCTGTGCAGTTTACGGTGTATGTCTTATCACCCGCAACGATGGTAGCTGTTGCTGTACCTGTTTTTGCGTCATAATCGGAAACAGAGATAGTTACTCCGTTTGCGTTACCTGTTGCATTGAGTGTCACCTCGGGAGATTTGTATGCTCCCGCAAGATCAAAGGTATATGTCGTTGTATTTGCGTCAAAGTTTTCGACAGCTTTACCGTTTACGTTTATGGAGGAGAGAACGATGTCACCCTCAAAGTCGGAGACATGGCTCTGTGCGGCTTCAACCGATTCAAAGAGTCCCATATATCCGATATAGATGGTATCATTCAAATGAGAAGTTGCGGAATCGCTTCCGTACATCTGGAACATGAATGCATGGAAAGGTCTATTGCCGATAGAATCGGGAATCTTGAAATATGCCGTGTTCCAGCCGGGCTGTGCCGCGGGAGCTTCAAGAGCAGTCGCATAGCCGCAGCTTGCCATATTGTTTGAAGCCGTTGTGTCGTATGCCCATGTTGACATCACGGGAGTTTTCGTTGTTGTTCCGGACACATAATATACAAACTTAACTATTTTGTAAGCATAGTTTGCATTAGTCTGGGCTGTTCTCTGAGTTGCATCGGAAAACCATGCCGGAGCAATATTGCTTGTGGATTCCATAGGATGAATCTGTGTTACAGCTCTGCCGAAGGAATCTGTGGTGCTTGATTTTGTGCATCTCTGCTGAGCACCTGCCGAGGTGATCGCCACCTGAATCGGATCAAGTGCAGCAAGCTCTGCCTCCTGCGCTGATATCGTGAAGCTCATACACGACACGAGCATCAGTGCTGAAAGCATGAATGATAGAAATTTTTTCATGGGGTATTTCTCCTTTCGTATTGGGATATTATGCTGATTTTATTATAGCACCGCGGATGGTGAAAAGTCAACAGAAAATATAGTGTTTTTTACACTTTTTTAGTGCGTTTTCAATATTTTCTTTCCTATATATAAAGTTTGTGAAAATTATGAGAACAACAGAGCAAGGAGTCTGCGGATAATGATATCTGCTTCCGATACGTTAACAATACTTGCAAGGCAAATACATCATTTCAAAAAAACTCCCGCACAGCCGAAACTGTACGGGAGAGAATGTTTAGATCAAATATTCTTTTAAAAAATCTTATCTTACTTTGCGGAAGCACCGTTTACAGCCGCATTCTTCAGGTCATAAGCCTGTGCGGATGCAAGGTTCTCAAATGCCGCCCATGCCGCAACATCAATATATACATTGCCGACATTCTTGCCGTCCGTAAAGAAGTTCGAGCCCTTTACGTTGCCTGCGGGCATGAGGTGGATCTGTTCAAAGTATTCTGTTCCTGCCGGTACACCTGTAAACTTTACGATAACTTCTTCCCATGTCTCGTCGCCCTTTGCGGGAGCAAGTGCAGTTGCGTTCTTGGAATTGAGAAGTACGTTGCCTTCCTTGTCCTTAAATCTGTATACAACGATATAAGGTGACATGGACTTGTTTGTTCTCATGAGTATCTTGAAGTATACAACGCCGTTACCTGTCTTGGGCTTGGGAAGACCGTGGCAGTCCATGTTTACAGCCGCCGCATCGTCCTTGAGGTTGAGACGTGTGAATACGATACCTGTTGAAGAATCTGTAAGTTCTTCCGGATCGTAGGAATTTCTCTTGTCTGCATAGAGCTTCTTGTCCTTCTGAGTTCTTACAAGTGTGGGAGCTGTAACTTCTGTTGACTCGCCTGATTCGGGATACATCTCCACAGGTTCGCTTGTGCCTGTGCTTGCACCGGACTGAGACTTATCCTTTCTGTCATCCTCAGTAACTTCCGCTTTCTTGTCATTTGTGTAGCTGTAAGCATACTTAGGAATATAATCTACAAAGTACATCTTTGCGTTCTTGTCGCCGAGAACTGTCTGAATAGCGAAAAGTGCACCGAGGTCTGTATCGGCCTTGTGACCTCTACCGTTTTCAAACAGGTGGTTGCCTACGCCCTGGATGTATGTGTTTCCGTCATATACGGGAGCTGTTGAATCGTATTCGGAGTATGTACCTGTAAGCTCGTGAACGGCTCTGTCAAGTATGTTGTTTCTGATATAGAAGTTTGTAAATTCGTTTCTTGTTCCGGAGCCTGTACGGATATTTCTCTGGTTGTTTGCGTCGGGACGGATAGAGCCGAAGCCGTAGCCTGCACGACGAAGGAGGTTGCCCTCAAATACAACATTGTCACCCTGTCTTACAGCTGTGGGCTTGCCATCGGATGCGGAGAGGAAGTATTCGATGTTGTATACACAGTCTGTGATGACATTGTTCTTGTAGAGAATGTTGTCCTCTCTTATGTCGGCTGTTGAGCCTCTTGAAATCTGATGTGTGATACCTGCGTCGTAGCATTCGTAAACGTAACAGTTTTCAATGGTGTAGCCGTCACAGCCGCCGTATACTTCGATACCGTTACCGAGACGTGTTACAGAACCCTTAACACTGTCGTAAGTCTGGATTGTACCGCCGATCCAGCCGATCTCACAGTTTGTAACAACGAGATTGTTGACAGTACCGGAGCCGATACCGTGTGTACCGCCGTACTTGATGCAGAGGTTGTCAAATGTAACGTCGCTGGATGCCTGAACTACGTTGTTTCTTGTGTTGAATTCGAGAGATTCAAATATCTTACCGGGGTTACCGTTGTCGCATCTGAAGTAGAGAGGTCCGCGTGCGGAGCCGATGTTGATTATCTTGGAAGCGGATTCTGCAAGGTGAACAAATTCAAAGTTCTGATCAAGCTCCTTCTTCCAATCAAATGCCACATCGTTCTTGCCTCTTACCAGCCACTTGCCGACGTAAGAAGGAATTTCCTTGATACCGAAGCCTTCGCCGTTGTTGAATACGATCATACCGACGTCGTCCATATCCTGCTTGTAGTACTTCCAGATGAGTGCGCCTGTTTCCTTATCTTCATGAACGAGAGACCACTTTTCGGGATCAGCCGCATCCTCGGGAGAACCGTAGAAGGTAGGCTTTGCGCCTTCACCGTATGCTGTGTAGATTATACCTGCCTTAGCCTGCCACTTTTCACGCCAGAGGTCGCCTCTCTTGAAGAGTACAGCGTCGCCGCGATTTGCAAGTGTGAGTGCCTTCATAGCTGTCTTTACAGGCTTTTCGGGAGAAAGACCGTCGTTGTTGTTGTCACCTGTTGAGGAAGAAACATAGATCTTCTTTCCCTTGAGTGCGGAGAGGTCCATGTTGGGTGTGTTTCTGATCTCTTCGATCCTGTCGGCTTCCACCTTATCAAGCTCTGCAACCTTTGCGTAGCCTTCTTCCTTCTTATAGAGAGCTTCAACATCTATCTTTTCACCGAGAGCGATTATGGGATCCTTCTTTGTGTAAAGCCATTTGCCGTCCTGCTCAACGTGGGGAACTGTTGCTTCCGCGATGTCTGCGAATGCCCAGTGTGTTGAGTCAACGTCAAGGAAGATGATGTAAATGTCGTTTGTGAGATTTTCCATCTTTCTGGAAAGACCTCTTGCTCTGTTTATAACCGTTACCACTTCT
>SVQR01000058.1 GCA_015065225.1 Oscillospiraceae bacterium
GTGTTTTCACAAAATGCCACAGCGATTTTATACTGTACGGTTATTACAGCAGCGGTATAAGAGAGTATGCAAATGCAAACTGGATCAGATTTGCGGCTATTGATGAATCCAATGTCCTTTATTCCGGAGAATGCGGTGAGGAACTTACATGGAAGCTTCACGAAAACGGTGTCCTGTCCATCGGCGGATACGGCGATATGTGGGATTTTGCTTTCGGTGAGGCTCCGTGGATGAAGTATGCCGACGAGGTCAATATCAGATCAATACAGATAGAGGTCGGCGTTACAAGCATCGGTTCGTGTGCTTTCAGCTATCTCCAGACGGTTTACGGAGTTGCTCTGCCTGATACTGTCAACAGGATCGGTTATCTGGCATTCAGCGGCTGCACGGGAATAAATGCGTTTACCGTTCCCAAAAATGTGACCGTAATAGGTGAAAGTGCATTCAGCGGTTGTACAAATATGCAGAATATCACTTTGAACGGCAAACTGGAACAGATCGCAGACCGTGCTTTTGAAGGCTGTTCGATGATTAATGATATTACCTTCCCGCGAAGCCTTAACCATGTCGGCAATCATGCGTTCAGCGGCTGTGCCGAATCGCTTACATTTTATGGTTACAGAGGAAGTTCGGCGCACAAATACGCAGAAGCAAACGGCATAAAATTCATATCAATAGATCCACCCGGGTCTTGCTCTCATACCTTCTCCGAGTGGACAAACGTAACAGCTCCCGGCTGTAATGCAACCGGCGTTCTCAAGAGAAAGTGCACCCTGTGCGGCACAGAAGAATCACAGACCACACCTGCTCTCGGTCATAACTTCGCCTCAACATGGACGACTGATTCAGAACCCACTTGTACCGCAAAAGGCTCGACTTCGCGTCACTGCTTAAGATGTGGCGTTACCACGGATATCATTTATATCGAACCTAAGGGACATACCTTCGGTGCATGGGTGACAGATGTTGTTCCGACATTCACCACGGAGGGCTCAAAGAGCAGAATATGTTCAGCCTGTGGAATAAAGGAAACGGCAAAGATATCCAAGGTGGAATATGACCTTGAGGAAAACCCGAATTTCGGTGCGGTGAATTTCAGAGTGGTTGATTTCACAACACTTGCACCTGTTGCAAATATCAATATTCTGTGCGGTGATACATGTGTTGTAACAGACGTCAATGGTAAGGCTTATACCGTTCTTCCCGTGGGAAAACATACAGTATCTGTATACGGCGGTGATTATAATACAAGAAACCTCAATATTACGGTGGACAAGGGGCTTAATGATCTACCGGATATCGGCATCGGTAAAAAGCCTATTATCGAAGTTAAATTCGATCATAAGGAGATGACTATTGACGAGATACTTGACGCAGGTATCGATACCAAGGCGGAGGATAATCAGCACGTATTCAATTATAATGTGGACTTTATTTTCAAACCCGATGTCGATTATTATAACGTCAACTTCTACTGGAGCAACGGAAAGCTCGTGGATATAAAGACTGAGCAGCTTCCCGAGCCGCCACCCGGCGACGATCACGGTAACGGTACTTATTATCCCGGTGCCGGTCCCGGATTTATAAATCCTCCGATAATTCATCGCCCGGGTCCCGACGAACCTTACTATCCTCCGTATATCGAATTCCCGGGAACGGAAGGAAGACCGTATCCTGTAATGGTGTATCCGGTAAACGAGAGATTCTATCTTGTGGTACACGGAAGTGTCAAGTGGCTCAAGGAGATGTATGATATCCAGATGGTGATACTCAACAATTCTCTGACGGATACTGTCGAGGACTGTGTTGCGACTCTTTCGCTTCCCGACGGACTTTCACTTGCGACAATGATGCCCGGATATGAACAGACTCTTGAACAGAAAGTTCCTTTTATCGACAAGGGCAAGACAGCTACCGTCAACTGGTATGTAAGAGGTGATAAGAAAGGCAGCTACTATCCGAGTGCGACTCTCTCCGGAAAGCTTATGCCTTTTGAGGAAGAGTTCAAATACGAATACACCACACCGGCACCTCTTATCGTTGAAGCGGGAAGTGCTATGCACATGACTATAGAAGCTCCATCCGTTGCATATTACGGAGAGGATTATCCCATACGCATAACACTTGAGAATGTATCGGATATGCCGATATATAGTCTCTGCCATACGATAACCTCCGTTGAACAGTTCAAGCTCACATCCTATTCCGACGGTACAAAAACGAAAGAGGAATATGTTGAAGCCGGCGGAGGATCAATAGAGCATGACATATTCAACCCCGGCGAAAAGGTGGTCGTGGAGGTCACATCCGAGATAATGTTTGAATCGGATATGATAAAGCAGAGATTCTCCAATGTTACCGAGTTCCTTGACGGTATTGACACAATGCTCAATGCTTTCGAAGCTTATGAAAAGGCGGCACAGACCGTTTCGGATATTGCGGATATACTGTCCGCGGCAAAGGCAAAGCTCGAAGGCGAGACAGACACAACAGATGCCGTTGCAGCTCTCGGCGAACTATATACAAGATGCGCCGAAATAAACGGAAAATCTGTTGCAATAGCCTCGGCACTAAAGGGATCGGAATATTACTATATTATAAAGAAGTGGGGAGAAGGTGACGGAAACGTACCTGTAGGTGAGCTTTCGGCGTGCACAGCATTTATGAATAAGATCATTGCCGACACGGATGTTTCCGAAAATTCGTATACCTTCGATACTGTGACCTCCCTTATTTATGCTACTCCCGTGAAGTTCCTTCTTGATGATGTTATAGTAACCACACTTGAAGGCTCTACCACCGAGATACCTTATACTGTCAAGATCACGGAAAATCCCGATACTCCGATATTCTTCGGAACGCAGAACGTGGGAATGCTCTCCTACAGTTATATAGTATCATTGCTCGGCGATGTGGATATCCCTCTTATTCTGAAGCTTCTGGATCTTCCGGACAGCGAACAGGGTTACAAGGATGCTGTGGCTTATCTCAAGTCCGCAAAGGGACAGATAGAAAGATTTGCCGCAAAGTCCGCAACAGGCAAGACTTCCTTCAGAGCATGGGTGGAAGATCCGGACGGAAATAAGATAGAGCCGAATCTCGATCTTCACAACCTTACTCTTTCGGAGGACGGAAAATGGCAGATGAGTGCTGACGCTGATTTCACCATGAGCTGCAGTAATCCCGAAGCGACATATGATGACGGAGTCCTCTCCTTTGAAGGTGCAGGCTTTATAGATGTCATTCCGCATACGACGGAGGGTGCGATACTCTGCGTTGAAATGACCGAGGACGGCATTACAAAGACAGACAGATATGTACTTGAATCCGCTGACATACACGAATGCTCAAGTACAAAATGGGAAACGGTCGTCCCCGCCTTTGACGGTGAAGGCTACAGAGCAAGGATATGCGCCGAATGTGAGGATATAATCGAGATAGAAGCCTTTGGTGCTAACGTATTTGATGATGTGCCGACCGAGTCATGGTATCACGGTGCCGTACAGTATGCTGTGACCAACAATATAATGAACGGTACATCCGAAACGTCATTCTCTCCCGAAAACAGCCTTACAAGAGCGATGTTTATAACTGTGCTCTATCGCCTTGCAGGCTCTCCCGAAGGTGAGACTCACAGCTTTACCGATCTTGAAAAGGATTCTTGGTACGAAGCGGCTGTAGCATGGGCGAGCAGTAACGGTATAGTCAACGGTGTAGAACCGGGAGTATTCGCTCCAAACAATGAGATCACACGTGAGCAGATGGCTACTATAGTCTACAGATTTGCAAAGTACAAGAACTATGACATGCAGGGCGCTAAGTCGGTGGATTACTCGGATAAGGACGACATCTCCTCATATGCAGCCGAGCCGGTACTCTGGTGTTCGGAAAAGGGCATAATGAAGGGTAATGATGACGGTACGTTCATGCCCGGCACACATTCTACAAGAGCTCAGGCGGCAACGGTTTTCATGCGTCTTCTGACTGTGTTTGATAAGTAAATATTCATAAAAAGCAGGGATCTTGACGGTCTCTGTTTTTTATTTTGCTCAAAGACGAAAATAACGACCGTCCGTTATAGCGGGCAGTCGTTGCAGTAAAGTATTATTATCTGTATTCCTTTTTCAAAAGAGACCACATATTGATATCAAGATACTCTCCGTTTTTAAGATACGCCTCTCTTTGTGTACCTTCAAGTATCATTCCGCACTTTTGTGCGACTTTCCCGGATGCGGGATTTGCCGCGGCGTGCTGTATTACTATACGATTAACTCCCACATCAATAAAAAGGTGACGTATCACAGCCTTTGCCGCTTCGGTCATAAGTCCTTTGTTCCAATAGTCGTATCCCATGCAGTAACCAAGTTCGGCAGTATTGTTTTTTATATCCGCTCTTACAACACTTATGCTTCCGATGACGTGACCTTTGTATTCCATCGCCCAGTTGCATACGGTGTTGCTTATATATGCGGCTGTCCAGTTCTCAAGCAGTGATCTTGTTTCATTTTCGTCTTTGTGCACTTGCCATTTCAGGTATCTTGTCACTCTTTCGTCGCTTGCCCAATTGCGGTACATATCGTGAAAGTCAGAGACCTCAAATCGTCGAAGGAGAAGTCTGTCGGTGCAGATGTATGGCGTTCCGTTGTATCCGGGCATGATGTCACCTCTTTTTATATTTTGCTTATTATAGCATAAAAAAGGATAGGTGTCAACAACAAAGTAGGATATATTTCATTTTTTATCAAAATATAGCACAAAACTGTTGAAAAAATGAAAGCACTGTGATATAATATCATCGGAGTGTTTTTTACACAAGAAATGAAAAGGAGATGCTGGAAATGAGTAATATTGCAATATATCCCGGATCATTCGATCCTTTTACAAACGGACATCTTGATATGGTGATAAAGGGATCAAAGCTTTTCGACAAGGTACATGTGGTGATTGGTCTCAATGTCAACAAAAAAAGAATGTATGACAGCGGTCTTATGAAGGAAGCGATAGAAAAGACACTTGCGGAAAAGAATATCACAAACTGCAGTGTATATATCTATGATGGGCTTATTGCCGAATACACAAGAGAGAACAAGATCGGATATATGATAAGAGGTCTCAGAAACAACATGGACTACAATTATGAGGAAAACATCGCCGAGGTCAATAAGCTGATAGACCCGAAGCTTGAGTATGTTTATCTTCGTGCGGAGAATGTTGCGGTATCCTCCTCTATGGTAAAAGAGCTGAGCCATTACGGAAGAGATGTATCAAAGTATGTTCCCGCGGCTGTCATGGAGCTTATTAAAAATAACCACAACAAGTAAAGAGCGGTGATGATATGAAGTTTACTATAGCGATAGATTCATTCAAAGGAAGCCTTTCCACATTTGAGGCAGGCAAGGCGGCAAGTGAAGGTATAAAGAGAGTTTATCCCGATGCTGAGACGGTCATATCTCCCATTGCCGACGGAGGCGAGGGAACTACAGAGGCAATAGTGTCGGCTCTTGGCGGCGAGATGCACAGTATTACTGTGAGCGATCCTCTGGGAAGACCTGTTAATGCAAGCTACGGATACATACCGGAAGCAAAGACGGCTGTTATTGAAATGTCCGCGGCGGCAGGTATAACACTTGTGTCGGAGTTGGAAAGAGACCCGATGAAGACCACTACATACGGTGTTGGCGAGATGATACTTGATGCTATAAAAGGCGGATGCAGAAAATTTGTCATAGGTATCGGAGGAAGTGCCACAAATGATGGCGGAACGGGAATGCTTGCGGCTCTCGGATTTGAGTTTCTGAAGAAGGACGGCAGTCCAATCGCACTCGGTGCAAAGGGACTCTCGGAGCTTTATGAGATCAGGAACGGCAACGTACTGCCCGAACTTTCGGAATGTAGCTTCAGAGTTGCCTGTGATGTTACAAATCCGCTCTGCGGTGATAACGGATGCTCTGCCATATACGGACCGCAGAAGGGTGCAAAGGCGGAGGATATTCCGGTTATGGACGGATGGCTCGCATCCTATGCACAGCTCACAAAGAAGGTGTTTCCCGATGCCGATGCGGAATATCCCGGTGCGGGCGCTGCGGGAGGAATGGGCTTTGCTTTCCTTTCGTATCTTTCGGGAAGTCTTGTTTCAGGTATCGAGCTTGTGATGTCCGAGACGGGACTTGAGGAACATATAAAGGATTCGGATATAGTTATCACCGGAGAAGGAAGGCTTGATTCACAGAGTGCCAACGGTAAAGCACCGGTGGGAGTTGCTTCTATTGCTAAAAAGTACGGAAAGCCTGTATTTGCATTTTCCGGATGTACCCGTGACGATGCGGGAGTGCTGAATGATTGCGGCATAGATGCGTTCTTCCCGATAGTGAAAGCCCCGTGTTCTCTTGATGAAGCGATGAATTCGGATAATGCCAAAAGGAATCTTGCCGATACCGTGGAGCAGGCGATGCGTCTTTACAAGGCGGCAAAGGGATGAGGTTAGAGTAATATGAATTGTGAAAAGAAACAGAGAGCATATATCAGCTACATGAAGTCAAGCTGCGGCGAATATGCCTTTGAAATATTCAGATCTTTAAGGCTTTTCGGTTACGGATCGTTCTATGATAAAAAGTCACCGAGATCCGGAGAATTTGATAAGAACCTTTTTTTGGCGATAAACAACAGCGAGTGGTTTATACTAATACTTGACAAGCACATATTTGAAAACTATCCCGAAGAGGGTAACTGGATACATACGGAGGTAGCTCACGCAATAGAGCAAAAAAAGAAGTTTATCTGCATAAAGACACCGGGACTTGATGCCAAAGCCGAGATACCGGATAGACTTCGTGATGTATTATGTGTCAATAACAACGAGGTACTCACTCTTGACAGGAAGAATCCCGAAAAGACTGCACTCGCGGTACGCGATATTTTTGAATCCGACGGCAATGTCGGAAAATTCGAAAAGACGGTCAACAGGATATTTTCCGGGATATATTTCTGGAGGATACTGTTGTTTCCGCTGCTGGGTTCTGCCATCATGGGCACATATCTTATGGCATTTTATGATGCATACCGTTTCAGAAGCAGTGTGGATGCCGTATATATCTTTGAACGCTTCGGCGTTGGAAGGACCATAACCTTCAATTTATTGTTCGTCATACTCGGTACGCTTCTTTGCGGTATATTCATGTATATCACAAAGCGTGTTGTAAAGATGGAGATAATACCGTTGTTTCTTGCGGATGCCGCGGGGATAGTTTTCCTTCCGATGATAGCAAGAAAGATAGTTGATACGATATTTGAATTGGGCAAGGCGATGTACTGGACAAATTCAATGGGACTTACCGTGTGGTCGGTATGTGAGTATACCGCGGTGTATATGGTAATAATAACGCTTGTATTTCAGATATTGCTGTACCTTTTCAAAAGAAGTAAAGATTTTGTATAAAAGATATCCCGGCAAAACGGAAGAACCGTTCTGTCGGGAATTTTTTCGTTTATTTGACCGTTACAAGTCTTACCGTACCGTTAAATCCGCCTGCACTGACATATTGTATCTTGTCTTTTACAAGCTCCTCGTCGTGGTGATCGGGAGTGTGGGTATGCCCTGCGAATATTGCTTTGATAAGAGGCTCGTTCTTTATGTAGTCAACAACCCTCATTGTTGTATCGTCCGCTTCCTGTTGGAAACGTCTCTGAGGGTCTTTATATTTTTCTATTATCTCGTTTGGTGTTGCCACAAGATATGTGGGATTGCCTTTGTCAAGCTCGATTTTCGCAAGACGCGGCATATAAAGCGGAACGTGCATACAGAGTATTATCGGAAGCTCCCGTGCGACCTCCGCTTTCAGCATCTCAAACTGACCTTCCGTGAAAAGATAATATCCGTCATCTATCGTAACAAAATTCACGCCGTTTATCACCCTTGAATCAAAGTGCATATTGCAGTCAAAGTATTTTGCGACCTTCTTTATATTTCTCCACTTGTACTGTTGATTCTCCGTGGCATCGCCTACCCAGTGACAGAAGTCATGGTTGCCGGTGGCGTATATGTAATCTACACCCTCAAGCTGTTCCTTCATATATTCGAGATTGGCGTTTGATATAAAATCTATGATATCACCTGTATCCACCATGGGGATGCTGTTCTCACGGCAGTATTCGCAGCTTTGAGCAAAATATTTATCTATAAGGTCGCGTTTCTGTTCGAATCTTGTACAGGGCTTTTCTGGATCGAATCTTGCGAGATGGATATCCGATACATGAAGAAAGCCGAACGGCTTTTTTGCACCGACATTTATTGTGAGTTCGGATATTGTTAGGTCCTTGTATTTGAATGACATGGTGGTGTCTCCTTTTTTTGTGTGATGTGTTTATTCTATAGTACTTTCGGGATTTTGTCAAGGCGGAATATTGTAAAAAAGTATAACAATATTGCATAAAGTAGCGATATACATCCGTTTATTACGCAAACAGCAGACAGGGACACAAGTGATAATGGAAAATATGTTTATTTCGCCGTGTAAATGCTATTTTCCAATTACCTGTTGACACCGGAATGTATGAATGGTATAATCTTATAAAAACAAAATCAAGGAAGTCTGTTTTATGAACAGGCATATCCCGGAGAACGATAAAGCTGTATTCAACACCGGTATATGCCGTTCACGGGGATAGTGATGTTGCTGTACCTCCCGTTTGTTCACAGCTTATGTGTGACGGAGTAAACAAAAACGGCGGTAATGCAAATATCCTTTTCCTTGACGGACTCGGACATAATGACGTATAGATCATGCATACAGGAATACCGATATCGTGGAATGGCTTCTTTCACAGAGAAGGACCGGTTTCGGTTATGTGAAGGAATTCTGCGAAGATCTGTTTAAAAAAAGAGAATTAATGATATTTCAGAAAGGAACAGTATCATGTACAAGTATTTTGAATATGTCGAATTTGACGGCGAAAAGTTCTTTACGGTAGTAAGACTTCCCGAAAAGGAAGGTAAATATCCCACGGTGATAATCAGAAACCCGTACGTCGATCCGTTTATAGACCTGTCCGACGAGGAAGCTCTCGACCAGTACGGCGGAACCGACTTTTGCAATCGGGGATATGCGGTCGTCGTTCAGCACTGCAGAGGTTGCGGAAAGAGTACCGGCGATTGTATCCCTTACATTCACGAGCGTGAAGACGGACTTTATCTTCGTGAATGGATAAGAAAGCAGAGCTTTTATAACGGTCAGTTGCTTCTTTCCGGCGGAAGCTATCTTTCCTCGGTTCACTTTACTACTGCCCCATTTGAGAGTGATGTCATAGGTGCCGTGCTCCGTGTCCAGGACTGCGAAAGATATAACTGCAACTATCGCAACGGCTTCTATAAGGTAGGGCTTCACGGTGGTTGGTATGTGGGTATGTACAAGAGAAACAAGAGATGGCATAAGAACTTTGCGGGAGACAGTTACAATTTACTTCCTCTGTCCGACTTTTCAAAGACGGTGTTTGGCGAAAGTGTACCCGACTTTGATGAGATACTCAAGCACCCGAAACGTGACGATCCTTTCTGGACAACATCAAGATACGGCGGTGCGGAGGCTCACGATGCTATAAAGAACGCAAATATACCTATACTTCTTGAGACGAGATTCTATGATATATACACAGGCGGCATATTTGATATGTGGAATAACCTTTCCGATGAAACAAAGGCAAAGTGCGCTCTTGTGGTAAATCCTTACGCTCATGGCGGCACAAAGTCGGAAAGTCCGATAGAATTTCCCGACGGCGAGGTGGGCGAGGCATTCAAATGGTCGGAAGCAGACTGGTTTGATGCTGTACTCGGAAAAAGAGATTTTCCGTATGAACTCGGTAAAGTAACGTACTACCGTCTTTTTGAGAATAAGTGGGCGACAGACGACTTTGAGCATGGCAAGAATACCAAACGCTTCACAATAGGTGATGGCGAACGTACATATGTTTATAATCCCTATTCTCCCGCAAGTTTCAAGGGAGGACTATCCTGTAACTTCGGCGGAGCAAAATTCCAGGATGCACCCAATTCAAGATATGATATCCTTTCATTCTATACCGATGAATTTGCCGAGGATACCTTTATAAAGGGCAAGATGCGTGCAAGGCTCACGGTTAAGACAGACTGTGAGGATACCTGCTTCTATATGCGTATAAGCATAACAAAAGAGGAAGGCGACTACGGACTTCGTGACGATATCAATTCCGTATGCAATTTCAAACCCGATTATGTACCCGGAGAATACATCGAGATGGACTTTACCTTTGACGAACACGCATTTCTTGTAAAGAAGGGCGAAAAGCTCAGGATAGATATATCTTCATCATGTAATCAGTATGTAAGGCATACCAACAACAAGGGACTTTTCTCGGAACAAACAACGGCAAAGGTCGCACATAATACCGTGGTTCTTGATAAGTCTTATCTTGAGATATGCTTTGAGTAAGCTGTGTTTGCGGTCCCGACCTTATAAATTTATATTAAAATATGACATAAAAATAGAAAGATAGCACACTTTCGGAGCGTACAGCTATGATATAATGTACACGTCAATAAAGCTTTGTGAGGTACATATTTTGAAAACAAATAAGTTGAAATCCTACCTTTTAATGACTCTTGGCGCTTTTATCATGGCTTGCGGCATCTATTTCTTTAAATTCCCAAATAACTTTTCCACAGGCGGTGTTTCTGCTCTTTCCATACTTCTTGTTCCGCTGGGACTTGGACTTACTGCGGGACAGTATATGATGATCTTCAATGTACTCCTGCTGATCGTGGGATTTATTGTTTTCGGAAGAAAGTTTGCCTTTAAGACGGTATATTGCAGCTTGCTGCTTTCATTGTTTAATCTGCTTCTGGAAAGAGTTGTTCCGATGCAGGCGGCATTCACCGATCAGAAGATGCTTGAGCTTATCTTTGCCATTGGACTTACCGCTGTCGGCAGTGCGATACTCTTTAACGAGAACGCCAGCAGCGGCGGCACTGATATAGTCGCAATGATACTCAAGAAGTATACAAGGCTCGATATCGGCAAGGCACTTCTCGCATCCGATTTTATCCTTGCGGCGGCAAGTTTTGTCATATTTGATGTTGAAACGGGACTTTTCTCCATACTCGGACTTATCATGAAGGCGTTTGTCGTGGATAATGTCATTGACTCAATAAATCTTACAAAATGCTTCTTTATCGTCACTGAGCATGACGAGGAGATATGCAGATTTATAACGGAGGATCTTCACAGAGGTGCAACGGTATCTCTTGCCAAAGGTGTATTTACGGGAGATGACAAAAAAATGGTCATGACAGCAATGGGCAGAGGGCAGGCGATGCTTCTCAAACAAAAAATAAAGCAGATAGATCCAAAGGCGTTCTGCATTATCACAAGCTCCAGCGATATATTGGGCAAGGGATTCAGGACTGTTCTTTAAATGAATACGTACATAGACCGGCAGAAATGTCGGTCTTTTGACATATATGCGGAAATTTGGATTGTGGAGGGGTGTATTTTTGAGGTAAAAAGTAATTGACATTTGTTGCTTTAAGTGCTACAATAGTACTGTGTTTTAAAAATAACAATCGGAGATATTTTATATATGAAAAAGATAAAGCTCCACCCCGAATGTATCAGCTGTTTTCTCGATAAGCATCTCGGAAAATACAGCGATGCACCGGAGGAAAAAAGAATAGTATATATGCAGTCTGTGCTGAAGATACTTTCCGAAGCTCCAATGTATGAGAGTGCACCGGAGGTGATAGCAAAGATAGAAAAGCTGCAGTGCGATATGTTCGGCAGGAACGGAGATTACGATAACATAAAGCGACATTTCAACAGCCTGATGCTGAAGCGTGAGGCGGATATTGAGAGAATGATATCCACATCCGATGCCCCTCTTGAAAGTGCCGCAAAGTACTCAATGCTTGGTAATTATATAGACTTCGGCGCAATGGACAGCGTTGACGAGGAAAAACTTTCCCGGATGCTTGCCGATACCTCGATGGCATCATTTGACAAAAAAGAATTTGCAAATTTATGCCGTGACCTTGAAAAAGGCAAAAGACTTGTGTTTCTCACAGACAACTGCGGCGAGATAGTCACGGATAAGATATTCATAAAGACAATAAAAAGCGTGTATTCTCATCTTGATATAACAGCGATAGTCAGGGGAATGCCTGTTCTTAACGATGCAACTCTTGATGATGCCGTTCAGGTGGGACTTGACAGGGAAGTAAAGGTTATCGGCAATGGCTCAAATGTTGCGGGGACAGCACTTTCAAAGATATCCCCGGAGGCACTTGATGTAATCAACAACGCCGATGTCATAATATCCAAAGGTCAGGGCAACTTTGAAACTCTTGGCGGATGCGGAAAGAATATATACTATCTGTTTTTGTGCAAATGTCATATGTTTGCAAAACGCTTCGGTGTTCCGAGGCTTACCGGAATGCTGATAAATGATATCAGAATGAAATAAGGAGACGAATCATGAAAAAGTATCTTCTTCCGCAAAACGGGAATTTCTACAAGGCAAATCTTCACTGTCACTCAAACTTCTCTGACGGAAAGAGAACTCCCGAGGAGATCAAAGAAGAATACATGGCTCACGGCTATTCCGTTGTCGCTTACACCGATCATGACGTAATGATACCTCACCACGATCTTACGGATGACAGATTCCTTGCTCTTACAGGCTATGAAATGGAAGTGGATGAGGTCGGAGATGTCTATGACTTAAAAAAGACCTGTCATATGTGTTTTATTGCTCTTGACAAGGATAATGATACACAGGTGTGCTATCACAGATCGGAATATATAAAGCCAAACAGAGAATATACAAGAGAGCTTCTGAAGTTTGACGAATCAAAACCCGACTATGTGAGAGAATACACTCCGGAATGTATTTCAGACATGATGAAAACGGGACGGGAAAACGGCTTTTTCGTTACATACAACCATCCCAAGTGGTCACTTGAGAACTTTGGCGAATACATGAACTATCACGGTATGCACGCCATGGAGATACATAATTACGGAAGTGCAAGTCTCGGCTACGATGAAAATAACGGTGCCGTATACGATGATATGCTCCGCGGCGGAGAACGTATATACTGCATTGCCGCAGACGATAATCACAATGCACATGACAAGAACAGCCGACGTTATGATTCGTTCGGCGGATTTGTTATGATAAAGGCTGATAAGCTTGAATACAACACTATAACGGATGCACTTGTAAAGGGTAACTTCTACGCATCGCAAGGTCCTGTTATCCATGAGCTTTGGTTTGAGGACGGTGAGATACACATAAAGTGCGAGCCTTGCGACAAGATCTGTGCAAGCTACGGCATACGTCGTCTGAGAACTGTATACGATGAAGACGGAAAGGGCGTGTCCGAGGCTTCCTTTAAAGTTGAGGATTATACCGGTTATGTCAGGATTACCGTTTATGATAAGTACGGCAAGTATGCGGTAACGAATGCGTATTTTTGTGACGAACTTTTTAAATAAAATCGGAGATTAAGATGTATAAACAAAACCTTCACACCCACTGTACCTACTGTGACGGCAAGGATATGCCGGAGGAAATGATACTCACGGCGATAGACAAGGGTTTTGATTCCATAGGATTTTCAAGCCATTCCTATATGCATTGGAACGGTCACGGACTGAAGCCTCAATATGAAAAGGACTATCTGACAGAGATAAGAAGCCTTGCCAAAAAATACCGCGGTCAGATAGACGTGTTCTGCGGACTTGAATTCGATATGTATTCCGAAGTGGATATTGACGAATACGATTATGTCATAGGCTCTGTACATTACATGGATTTTGACGGTGAGATGTGCGGATTTGACAGAGATGTGCGTGCTGTGAGAGATTATATAAAGGATTACTTCGACGGTGACGGTATGGCGTTTTGTCGTGATTATTACGATCTTGTATCGCAGCTTCCCGACTATGGCGATTTCGATATTCTCGGTCATTTCGACCTTTGTGTCAAGCTCAATCAGAAGATACATTTTGTTGACGAAGGCTCGCCCGAATACCTTTCCTATGCCTTTGAAGCAATAGATAGTCTTCGCGGGTACATACCGTTTTTTGAGCTGAACACAGGGTGTATTTCAAGAGGCTACAGAAGTGTGCCCTATCCGATACCGAGAATCCTCAAAGAATTCAAAAGACAGGGATTCGGTGTTTGTATAACATCCGACTGTCATGACAGTGCGTATCTCGACTGCAATTTTGCCGAGGCAAGAGAGCTTCTTCTTTCCTGTGGCTTCAAGGAGCATTATGTACTTACAAATGACGGCTTTGTGCCGGATAAGCTCTGATATTGGGGGAATTGTATGGATATTTTAACTATTATTTCCTCCGTAAGTCCTCTGACACTTGTTATGCTTGTTTTTTCCGTTCTCGGAGGAATTGACAGGATATGCGGAAACAGACTTGGACTCGGAAAAGAGTTTGAAAAAGGATTTATGCTGTTGGGTACAATGGCACTTTCCATGCTTGGTATGATAGTACTTGCACCGTATATTGCAGACGCACTTCATCCCGCATTCGGCTTTATATCCGATAAATTACATCTTGACCCGTCAATACTTCCCGCAATACTCCTTGCAAATGATATGGGCGGTGCGCCGCTTGCTGCCGAAGTTGCGGTAAATGCGGATATGGGTGCATTCAATGCCCTTGTGGTATCATCAATGATGGGGGCGACGGTATCCTTTACAATACCATATGCGCTCAACGCTGTGAAAAAGGAACAGCACAGGGAAGTGCTTCTCGGACTTCTTTGCGGTATGGTTACAATACCGATAGGCTCTTTCTTTTCGGGACTTATGCTGGGGTTGCCGCTTGGAGCTTTGCTGGCAGATCTTCTTCCGCTTGCAGTATTCTCGGCAATTGTCTCTGTGGGACTTATTCTGAAGCCCGAGCTTTGCGTTAAGATATTCGGATTTCTCGGCTTCCTTATAAAATCACTTATTACCGTGGGACTTGTCTTTGCGGTCATAAGATTCATAACGGGTATTGACAAAGAAGGCTACAGTGAAGCCGCACTTGTATGTGCCAATGCCAGTGCCGTGATGTCCGGAGCATTTCCTCTGATATTCGTGGTGTCAAAGATACTCAAAAAGCCGTTGCGTGCATTTGGAAAAGCCTTCGGCATGAATGAGGCTTCGGCAATGGGACTTATATCAACTCTTGCAACAAACGCCACGACCTTCGAAAATATGAAGGACATGGATAAAAAAGGGACACTTGTAAATTCGGCATTTGCGGTTTCAGCGGCATTTACCTTTGCGGGACATCTTGCATATACAATGGCGTTTCCCGGCGGAAATGAGTATGTGCCGTATGTCATAGCGGGCAAACTCATAGCGGGGGTATTTGCACTTTTTCTTGCACTTTTGCTTTCGAGAAAGCTTATAAAAGAATAAATAATACGGGAGATTCTTACTATGAGATACATTTTCGACAACGACCTTCACATCCATTCACAGCTTTCATCATGCTCAAACGATCCCGAACAGACTGCGGAAAGAATACTTCAGTACGCAAAGGAAAACGGCGTGACAACACTCTGTCTTACAGATCATTTCTGGGATGAGGATGTTCCCGGTGCTTCAAGCTGGTACAGCACACAGAACTATGACCATATCGCAAAGGCACTTCCGCTTCCAAAGGCAGACGGTATCCGATACCTTTTCGGCTGTGAGACGGATATGGATAAATTTCTGACTGTAGGTCTTGCAAAGGAGAATTTCGATAAATTTGATTTTGTCGTTATTCCCACAACGCACCTTCATATGATGGGCTTCACACTTGACGAAGCGGATAATTCGGTGGAATCAAGATCCGCACTTTGGGTAAAGCGTCTTGATGCACTTCTTTCCATGGATCTTCCTTTTCATAAGATAGGAATCGCACATCTTGCCTGCAGACTTATAAAGGGCAAACACGATGAATCCGATTATGTAAAGATACTTGACGGCATAAGAAATGAGGATATGGAGAGACTCTTTACAAAAGCGGCAAAGCTCGGCTGCGGCATTGAGCTGAATCAAAGCGATATGGTTCTTTTCCCTGATGAGCAGGAGTCCGTACTCCGTATGTTCCGTATCGCAAAGGCGTGCGGATGCAAGTTACTTGCATCCGCACGCCT
>SVQR01000059.1 GCA_015065225.1 Oscillospiraceae bacterium
AAGCTGTTCTCCGATGTTTCCGATACAAACAGCAGTACACACAAGCTGTATCTTTCCAACAACTTCAGATGCTCGGAAAATGTCATAAAGTCATCCAACAGAGTATTTTTCAAGATAATGTCCGACTATACGGAAGATGACAGTCTTATATACTCAAAACACGAGGAAAACAAAATTACTGCTCCCACAGAGCTGATACTTGTAAACTCTATTCCCGATGAAGCGGAAGCCACCGAAGAAAAACTGCCCGATGAAGCATTGTATATAGCCTCAAGGATAAAAGCCATGGCATACAATCCTGACATTCTTGACGAAAAGGGAAATATGTACCGATATTCTGATTTTGCAATTCTTCAGAGAAGTGCAAATTCCCTGTCAGAAGCCTACAGGCGTGCCTTCCGCAAAATGAAGATCCCCTTCGCAAGTGATACGCCGGAGGACTTCTTTAGGCTTCCCGAGGTGCTTCTCGCGATGTGTCTTCTCAACTGTGTTGATAACCCACAGAGAGATATATTTACGGCAGGTCTTATGTATTCCCCCATTTGCGGTTTCAGCGGTGACGAGCTTGTAAGAATACGTTCAAATAACAGAAGGATATCATTCTACAGTTGTACCGAAGAATACGCAACGCAAGGCGAAGACGAGCGACTGCGCAAAAAGGTGTGCGATTTCCTTTCAATGATCGGTGAATTCAGAAAGTGTTCTCGAGGCACACCCACAGATATCCTTATTGCGGAAATGTTTGACAAGACCGGAATATATGAAATATACGGCAAATCTGCGGAAAAGCAACGCAGCATCCGTAAGATATATGAAATGTCACGCACCTTTGAAAAGACCTCCTTCAGGGGACTTTCGGCATTTCTCGATTATCTGAACGATCTTGCGGAAGGAAAATCCGATTCACGTCCCGAAGCAGAGAGCGACAGTGTAAGATTTATGAGTATCCACAGATCCAAGGGGCTTGAATTTCCCGTGGTATTCCTGTCGGGACTTACACACGAATTTAACATATCCGATGAACGCGAGCCGATAATATTCAATCCAAATGTCGGTATAGGGATAAAGCTTCGTGACACAAAAGATACCTCACTTACAAAAACAAAGCGCAATTTCTCGGCTATCAATACTCCCTTTCGTGAAGCGATACGTTCAACAGAGCGTTCTCTTATGCTGGAGGAAGAAAAGCGACTTTTGTATGTTGCAATGACAAGAGCCCGTGACAGACTCATCATGACTGCATCGACCCATGACTTTGACCGTACGATAAATAACGCATTGGTACGTCGTGACGGCGGATTTGAATCCTACGGTAAGTACTCGATGACTTATTTCGACTTTATCTATCATTCTCTTACGGATAAAGAGTTCTCCGACCTTCAAAATGATGAAGGAGACGATTACAGCTCCTGCTTCAAATGCTTCAAGGTGGATATAACTCCGAATTATTTTACTTCACACAAGGCAGCATCCGCTTCAAAGTCCGACGCAAAACCTCTTGACGAAAAAAAGAAGGCAGAATACGGTATGCTTCTTCTGAAAGCAAAGAAAAACCCTCACTATTCGAGTACTCTTTCTAAGCTAACCGCAAAGCTTTCGGTATCTCAACTAAAAAAAGGTCTCCTTGACGATGAGGATATGCTGAAAATGAAGGTAGCTCTGAAAAAAAGGCCTGTTTTCATGCAGGTAAAAGACGATGCCGACTATGCGGAAAAGGGTACGGCGGCACATATATTCATGCAGTTTGCCGATTACGCACTTCTTGAAAAGAACGGTGCGAGAGCCGAAGCTGAAAGACTCTTAAAGCTCGGTTTCATAACCCAAAGGATGTATGATATAGTGGATTGCGATTCCCTTGATGCTTTCGTAAAGAGTGACCTTTATACATCTGTCAAAGCAGCACCAAAGCTTTATCGTGAACGAAGATTCAACTTAAAGCTCCCTGCCCGTGAATTTACTGATAAGATAGATTCAAGGCTTTCCGACGAGTTTATTCTTGTACAGGGGGTTTCAGACCTCTATTTTGATAATCCCGACGGAACACTTACTCTTGTTGATTTCAAGACAGACAGAGTATCGGAGGATAACGGAGAAATGATCCTTCGAGAAAGGCACAGTGAACAGCTTCGCTATTACAAGCGTGCAATAGAAGAAATAACAGAAAAGTCTGTATCAAAGGTATATGTTTACTCCTTCGCACTCTCCCGCGGGGTAGAGATAGTAATCTGAATATAAAAATAACCGGGGCGGCATTATGTATGCTTGTCCCGGTATTTCTTCGCACAAAAAACGGGAAGGTCTCCCTTCCCGATAGTGTAATTTACTGATTGTAAAGGTTTTGCGACATAAACTCAGGCTCACAGGTGATATTGATATTCAGCTTTCTGAAGGTGATCTCATCCTGCGGATTCAGCATCTTTGTGTAGTGTGCCTCGGTATTTCTGAGCTTTTCAAGCTGCTTGAGAGCCGCCTCTACCATAGGGTTTGTGGCAGCACAAATGCTCATCGCAATAAGTGCTTCCTCAAGGTTTAGCTTTGTGACATTCCTGCCGAGTGTGTTCTTTTTCATATTTCTTATGGGCTCAAGAATAACAGGCGAGATAAGAAGCATCTCATCGCGTATACCCGCAAGATACTTTATGGCATTGATAACAGCCGCCGCGGGAGCACCCAGCATATCGCTGGACTTTCCTGTAATTATCTTGCCGTCATGAAGCTGTATGGCAATAGCCTGAACTTCCGTCTCCTTTGTCTTTTTAAGTGCCGCCGCAACCACCGGACGCTGATCCACGGTAACACCTGCCTCAGCCATGAGTGCCTCGGCTCTGTGTGCTACTTCTATATCAACAAGTCCGTTCTTGTAGTCGCACCATGCCTTATAGGAACGTCTTATTATCTCCTGCTTTGCAGCATCTCTTACCGCTTCATCGTCAAATATCGCATAACCTGCCATATTAACGCCCATATCGGTGGGAGATCTGTAGAGGTTGTCATCGCCTGTGATCCTTGAGATGATAGTCTTGACAACGGGGAATGCTTCAACGTCTCTGTTATAGTTGACTGTTGTAACTCCGTATGCTTCAAGATGATAAGGATCTATCATATTTACATCGCGAAGATCGCAGGTAGCAGACTCATATGCAAGGTTTACAGGATGCTTGAGCGGAATGTTCCATATCGGGAAAGTCTCGAATTTTGCATAACCGGAGCTTATTCCCCTCTTATGCTCATGATACATCTGCGAAAGACAGGTAGCAAGCTTTCCGCTGCCCGGTCCCGGTGCTGTGATAACGACAAGAGGTCTTGTTGTCTCTACATAGGGGTTTGCACCGTATCCCTCGTCTGATACAATGGTATCCACGTTATTGGGATATCCCGCTATCATCTTGTGGAAGTACACCTTTTCCCCGCGTCTTTCAAGTTTTTTCCTGAAGATATCGGCAGAGGGCTGACCGGTATACTGTGTGACTACTATGGAACTGACATATATATCAAGACTTCTGAGATTGTCAATAAGGCGAAGAACATCCATGTCGTAAGAGATACCGAAATCCGCACGCATCTTCTTTTTTTCAATATCCGCGGCATTGATGGTAACAATTATCTCTGTCTGCTCCTTCATTGTCTGAAGAAGTCGTACTTTTGCATCGGGGGCAAATCCGGGAAGAACACGAGCAGCATGAAGGTCATCAAACAGCTTTCCTCCAAATTCAAGATACAGCTTTCCTCCGAATTTTGCGATCCTTTCCAGAATATTTTTTGATTGCAGTTCGACATATTTGTCGTTGTCAAAGCCTATTCTCATTTCCGAATCCCGTTCCTTTCGCACAATCATCTCATAGTCATTTCAAACACATTTAACAACCTAATTATTATATCACAGGATCATCTTTTTTTCAATAGCTTTTTTACATTTTAAGCATTTTCGTCATTTTATGCAAAAAAGACCTTATTATACTATCTGAAAGATATAAAACTTAAGATAATCCGTTTCCGGGACATTCCAGAGTATCGGATGATCGCAAGCCTGTTGTCTTGCTTCTATCTGTTTAAGACTTACTCCCGCATCTCTTGCCGCAGAATTAAGCATCTTGACAAACAGCTCATCCTTCATAAAATGCGAGCATGAACAGGTTGCAAAATATCCGCCTCTCGGAAGCAGCTTCATCGCCTTGTAGTTTATCTCCTTATATCCGCGCTCCGCATTCTTTACTGTCTTTCTGCTCTTTGTAAATGCGGGAGGATCAAGTATGATAAAGTCATAGGGAGAATTCTTCTTTTCCGCCATCTCCGTAAGAAGATCAAAAACATCTGCCGCAATGAATTCCATTCTGTCGGAAAGTCCGTTCTTCTCTGCATTTTTGCGTGCCATATCGCAGGCACTTTCGGAAATATCCACAGCCGTAACCTTCAAAGCTCCGCCCTTTGCGGCGTTCAGAGCAAAAGAACCCGTATGGGTAAAACAGTCAAGTACAGTCTTTCCTTTTGCTATCTTTGCGATCGCACGTCTGTTATATTTCTGATCAAGGAAGAATCCTGTTTTCTGTCCGTTTTCAAAATCCACATTATATGTTATTCCATTCTCGCAGAATTCCGTATATGTAACATCCGGATGCTTGCACAGAGGTGTTTCATACCACCCTTTATACTGTGCAAGCCCTTCAAGTTCGCGTATAGCAACGTCATTTCTCTCATAAAGACCGTCAATTGTTTCCCCAAGCTCACGCAGATATTTTATGAGGCAGTCAAATATAATTGTCTTCACCTGCTCCGTACCGTAAGACAACACCTGAGCCACAAGGATATTGTTGAATCTGTCAACGGTAAGTCCCGGAAAACCGTCAGCCTCACCGAAAATAAGGCGGCAAGCGGAGAAATCATCGCCCATGACTGTTTTCCTGTAGTCTACGGCATATTTTACGCGTCTTTCAAAAAAACTGTCCGAGAAATTCTCGTTGGCATTATCGGAAAGTATTCTTATACGTATCTTGCTCTTTTCGCTTACAAACCCCGTACCGAGATAAGATCCCTTCTGCGAAAAAACATCCGCATAAAGCTGTCCCGAAAGACCGTCTGCACCTTCGGTTATCTCTTCACCATACACCCACGGATGACCGTTCTTTACGGATATCTCAGCCTTTTTCGTTATCCTTACACCGGGAAATCTTCTTTCTGTTTTCATAAATCTTCCTTTCGGTATGCTCAAAAAATATAGTGTATCAAAACTTACACGGCGACTTGCCGATAATATTCCGATACACTTTTATTTATCTATTCTTCGTACTCCACGGATGAAGCATATTTTACCTCATCATAGGAATAACCGTACCTTACCATCTTGTCGGCGATCTTCTTTTTCTCGCGGAAGTCCGACGGTACACCGTTCTTTGTAAGCTTATGATACATGAGCACCGCATTTTCATAAAAGTCGATATCGCAATTTTCAAAAGCTTCTTCAATGCTTGACTTCTCATAGCCCTTCATCATCAGCTCCTGCTTTATACGGTACTTTCCGTAAAGCTTTTCACGGGCATAAGCGGAGATCCTTCTCTCGCAGGCATATACCTCATTTATGACGGAGAACTCGCAAAGCAGATCTATCGCATCCTCGGCACAGGCTTCGGAATAATCATTCTCACGGCACTTTTCCATAAGCCGCTTCTTGCTCTTTTCACCGTAAGATGTTATGTACCACTGCAGGTATTTCACACATCTGAGCTTTTCCGAGCTTTCGGCAAAATGCTCTCTGAATTCATCGGGACATTCCATCGGATAATCATCATCCTTATCGGAAAAAGCAAGTCCGAAGCGTTTGAAATCTCCTGCCGAAACGGTATATTTTGTTCTTGTATCGTCAACAACGGTATACTCGTTTCCGCCTTCGGAACGGTATATCTTAAGTATAAGCATTATTCTACGTCAAATGACTCGGTCACCATAAGGCCGTCTTCATCGGCTTCTTCGCCTGCAAGGTTATCAAGTATCTCGCCGTTGGATTCCGCAAATGCCTTTCTGATCTTTGCTTCTATTTCATTTGCAAGTTCCTTATCCTCACAAAGCATATCACGCACTCTGTCTCTGCCCTGTCCGAGCCTTTCACCGTTGTAAGACAGCCATGAACCGCTCTTCTGAATAATATCAAGCTGGATACCCACATCAAGAAGCTCGCTCTCTTTGGAGATGCCTTTGCCGTAAAGAATATCAAACTCTGCTGTTCTGAAAGGAGGTGCGACTTTATTTTTTACTACCTTACACTTTGTGTGGTTACCGGTAACTTCGGAGCCGTCCTTGATTTGTTCGCTTCTTCTGATATCTATACGAACGGAAGCATAATACTTCAGAGCAACACCGCCGGGCGTAGTCTCGGGATTTCCGTAAAGAACGCCTACCTTCTGACGAAGCTGATTAATGAATATAACAGTACAATTTGACTTTGCAATAGAACCCGAAAGTTTACGAAGTGCCTGTGACATAAGTCTTGCCTGAAGACCTACATGAGAATCTCCCATCTCACCGTCTATCTCGGCTCTCGGAACAAGTGCAGCAACAGAGTCTACAACGACAACATCAATAGCACCGGATCTTACAAGTGCCTCGGTTATCTCAAGAGCCTGCTCACCGTAGTCCGGCTGAGATACGAGAAGCTCATCAATGTTGATTCCGAGGGCCTTTGCATATACAGGATCAAGTGCGTGTTCTGCGTCAATAAATGCCGCTTCACCGCCCTGTCTCTGCACCTCAGCGATAACATGAAGAGCGACCGTGGTCTTACCTGAAGATTCCGGTCCGTATATTTCTATGATTCTTCCCTTCGGAACACCGCCGATACCGAGAGCAAGGTCAAGGGTAAGCGAGCCTGTGGAAATAGCACTGACATTCATATTGGTATTTTCACCGAGCTTCATTATTGCACCCTTGCCGTAATCCTTCTCTATTCTGGCAAGTGTTGTTTCAAGAGCTTTTCTTCTGTTTTCTTCTCCGGTAACTTCCTCGGGAGCTGCCTTTTTCGGTTTTGTATCTTTAGCCATTTTCTGCCTCCGTTTTTATAAAAGATAATAATTCACAGTTATTTTTTATGATTCAATTATACAATTTAAATTACGGAAATACAATATAGAATTGATGAACAATTATAAAAACATTTGTGTCGAACGCATATTCTTGTGCTTTTCGTTTGATAAGGAGCATATCCCACAATTTATCGTAGCAACAGGCAGAGAGACATCTCGCTCACATTATGTTTCAACCGATATCAGAGTCAACCCCATGCCGTAAAAAAGTAAACGGAACCTCCGAAAGCGGAAATTCCGTTCAAAAATGGGATTGCCCCGTCATTCAACATAATAAGAAGCGAGGGAAATCTTGCCTGAGTTATAATCCCGATATCAGTCCGGTATAAGGATTATCTCCGCACCGACACCGCGAAGCTTTTCCGTTATGTTTTCATAACCTCGCTGAATATGGTGGATATGAGTTATCTCTGTAGTTCCTTTAGCCGCAAGTCCCGCAACTATTACTGCTGCACCGGCTCTTAAATCCACTGCTCTTACATGAGCACCGCGAAGGCTGTCAACGCCCTTGAATGTAGCTTTCTTGCCGCTCTGATCGACAACAATATCCGCACCCATGAGCTTCAGCTCCTCTACATATCTGAATCTGTTGTCCCATACACCTTCACGCATGATGCTCGTGCCGTTTGCGATACACATAAGTACACCCATCTGTGGATTCATATCCGTCGGGAAGCCGGGATAAGGAAGTGTTTTTACATCTATTCCCGAAAGACGTCCCGTAGACTTTACCCTTACAGCTTCGTCAAATTCCTCTACCTCTGCTCCCATTTCGATAAGCTTTGCGGAGATGGAATCAAGATGCTTTGGAATAACATTTGTAATTGTAAGATCACCGCCGGTCGCTGCTGCAGCTATCATGTATGTTCCCGCTTCTATCATATCAGGAATGATGGTATAGTCTGTGCCTCTGAGCTTTTCGACCCCCTTGATCTTTATGGTATCCGTACCTGCGCCGGAGATCATTGCACCCGATGCATTAAGGAAATTCGCAAGGTCAACTATATGAGGTTCTCTTGCGGCGTTCTCGATAACCGTAACACCTTCTGCACGGGATGCCGCAAGCATTATATTTATTGTTGCACCGACCGACACCACATCCATGTATATGGTAGTACCTACAAGTCCGTTTTCCGTTTTGCAGTCAATAAAGCTCTGCTCACTCTCAACTGTCGTAACATTTGCTCCCAGTGCACGGAACCCCTTTATATGCTGGTCTATGGGACGTACACCGAAGTCACAGCCGCCCGGATATGCTGTATGTGCGTTTCCGAAACGTCCGAGCTCCGCACCGAGAATATAGTAGGAAGCACGCATCTTTCTGACATACTCATATGGCGAAGAACCGCATACCACGTTCTTTGTATTTACTTTATATGTGGTCTTGTCGATTCTCTCCACATCTGCGCCCATTTTTTCAAGTATTGCAAATCCATCGGCTACATCGCTTATATCCGGCAGATTTCTTATTATACATTCGTCTTCATTGAGTATTGTAGCAAATATGATCGCGACTGCAGCGTTCTTCATTCCGCCGACTTCTATCTTGCCGCAAAGAGCTTTACCGCCGTTTACTACAAATCTGTCCATACTCTGTGATCATTCCTTTCGATACAACGCATCATGCGTCTTTCTTGTTATGCCGCAAAACATACGGCACGGAAATGCTTTGTAAAATGCAGATCATCCCTTTTGCTCGACCGATATGCTTTCACCGTTTATCGCATCCGTCGTTGCTGTATGGGATATTCCGTCTATGTCTGTATATTCTATCACCCATGTAGGTATGATATAGTATTTTCCCTGATCATAGCGGTAAGCTCTGTAGGTCATCGTTATATCTTCTACCGAGATTTCCCGCGCAAGATTCTTTTCCGCGCCCTCGCGCAGATGATCATACAATATATATAGTGCATCTATGCTGTCAACAAGATCAGCACTGTATTTTTTTTGCGGAGCTCTATCCGTTATCCTGCCGCCGCAATAAATGACATTCCCGTCCTTTACACAGACATTGATATAAATGTCCGACACCTCGGTATCAGAGAGCTCACCGCTGAAAAAGACTATCCTGCCGTCACCTTGCTGCTTTGAACCTCTGAATACAAACTTCATATTGTAATTCTTAAGGGCACGATCAACGAACTTTCGTGCGATATCATGATCGTCGTCTTTTTCAGTATAAAGTGTACTGCGATCCGGAATTTTTGAAATATCCGCCATCTCCATATCCGATGCGGCATATTCGTAGCAGCATTCAAAATACAGATCATCCGTTACAAGGGAGCTTCCCAGGACATATCCGTCATTGTTCTTTACACTGACACTGTAACCGTCCGGTGTCTTTACATAGGCATCCTCAGGTACTGTACTGCCAAAAAAGCTTTCGGTTATTGCTCTGTATGCTTCGGAAATACTTTTCTCTTCCGAACCGTTCTGTGCATCGTATATCGGCAGATCGTACAATCTGCGTTCTTCCTTGCCTATATTTACATTTACTCCGTTTTGTGCAAGATTTCTCTGTGCAAGCTCTGCCTCCTGCTCAGAAAGATAGTACTTTTCCGAAAGAAGCCTTACACACAGTGCGAAGAATATTCCGTTGACTACGAGGAGGCATAGACAGATGAGCAGTTTTACTTTTGTAAAATTCATTCTCTGTCACCTCCGTAAGCCGACGCATATTCCACCTTCCAGCGCATCACCGAAAGATCGTTACCCACAGAATTTTCCGGGAAGGTATATTCCGGACCGAAGTACTTTACCGTTCCGTGCTTTTCCATCAGTACCCAGGCTGTCTTCTGCGGAATATCCGTAACCGAATCGCCATTGGGGATACAGACCGCTATCCTGCCCCTTGCGCCTCTTAGCCTGTCACCGGAGAAAACAAGTTCAAGACCGCATCCGCCGTTTTGCTCAACAGGCACTCCGTTTACGGTGAAGCTGTAATAAAAGCTGCATTCTCCTTCATTATAGGCAATATCGGCAAGCGACAGAACGCCCGCACATCCGTAGAGCTTATCGTTAAGTAAAGACACTATATTCTGTGCCGCACGCGAATACTCATAAAAGCCGTAATCGGAATCAAGACTCGTATCAAGATAAAGGTCAAGTCCGCCGTCATTTACCTCCGGCACAAAAAGGATGCTTCCGTCTGACGATATTTCAAAGGTAGTTGCATTTTCCACACATATGATAGCTCCGTCTGAGCTTCGTTTGTAAAACTTTGTATTATCCGAATTCATACCGAAAATACTTACAAAGTCACGAACATCCGCATCAAATTCATTAAAGCTGAAGTATTCGGAAAACGGTATTCTTCTGACTGTTCTGTAATCCACAGAATATCTGAAGGCAGGAAAATAACAGTTTTTGTCCGCTGTTGTATTCACATCCACCTCAACAAACTCGAATTCATCCTTTTCGGTATTATTATATGTTTCAAGATATTCATTGTTGAAGGGGATATTTTTTGACGGATATATCTTAAGCACACTGCCTTCATCGTCCACCGCCGTTATACTTGCTTCTCCGGATGATCCGCATATAAGGAACATATCCCTTACCTCAAACTCCGGACTTTGCGGTATATCGGTATCCGTATCCGACATAAGCTGACACAGGGCGGAGAATTCAAGCCCGTTTCTGAATCTTACGTAATAACAGTTTTTCGTATCGTTATACAATGAATCCAGATATTCGTACTTTTTTTCTGTTCCCGGATATACTACTTTCTTTGCCGTACCGCCGGGAGCATTTTCAAGTACCTTCGCGAAATTTCCGAATATCTCATATGCAATGGAATCCTCGTATGTACCGCCATACATCCCATCCTCAAGAATGACGCCCACGAAATACGGCGTTAGATGTGACTTGCCCGTCTCACTTAATGCAAGACTGTCATTGGCAAGAAAGGATGCCTCACTCTCGGGAAAATCCGGGAGAGCACCTTCACCGCCGTTTCGTGCAAGGTTGATATACCACACGCACTGAACAAGCATTGCAAAAAGAAGCAATACCATCAGCAGATTTTCAATTATTGAGATGATCGTCTTTTTGCTCATACTCTCCCCCGTTTTTCCTTTCGGGACCGCAGGATGCTCCTGCCGGCCCCGTTCGGAATATCCTTACATAGTATCCGCCGTACTTTTCGGCAAATACTGTTACTTTATATCCTCCAGAAGCTTTGCAATATGTGCTCCGTGCTCTATCGAGTCATCGTATATAAAGCATAGCTCCGGTGTTGCGCGAAGGTTGAGTCGCTGTGCGAGCTCACGTCTTATATACCCCTGCGCACTTTTTAGTCCTTTTTTTACCTCATCTCTGCCCTCGCCCAGAACGCTGTAATGAACAGTGGCATTTCTGAGATCTGCGGCAGTAT
The DNA here is from genome assembly GCA_015065225.1 of Oscillospiraceae bacterium. GTDB lineage: Bacteria > Bacillota > Clostridia > Oscillospirales > CAG-382 > SIG622. The sequence goes on from SVQR01000059.1 coordinate 11,449, forward strand.
CAACTCTGAGTATGCTTATGAAACTTCCGGATACACGCGGATCCTTTACGGAACGGAGTATATCGGTGAGTTCTCTGCTTATCTCTTCACTGACTCTGCCTGTATGATAGTTATTTTTTCTTGGCATTCTTTCTGAATTCCTTTCATACGGTCACATACCTTTTACGCATCAATACCCTTTACGGAATCAAGCTTACGTTCGACCTCTTCCATAATAAATGCCTCAAGAATGTCGCCTTCCTTGATATCGTTGAATCTTTCAAGTCCGATACCGCATTCGTAGCCCTGTGCAACTTCCTTTGCATCGTCCTTGAATCTCTTGAGAGAGGATATCTTATCTTCAAATATAACGATACCGTCACGCACGACTCTGATCTCGGCATTTCTTGCAACCTTACCGTCGGTAATATAAGAACCTGCGATAGTTCCGACTCCGGGAACATGGATAGTCTGACGTACTTCAGCGTGTCCGAGCACAACTTCCTTGAATTCCGGAGCAAGCATACCGGAGAGAGCTGCCTTGACTTCCTCTATGATATCATAGATAACTCTGTAGGTTCTGACATCAACTCCGCTGCGTTCCGCAATATCTATCGCATTCTTATCCGGGCGGACATTAAAGCCTACTACAATAGCATTGGATGCATCCGCAAGCGTAACGTCACTCTCATTAATTCCGCCGACAGCCGAGTGGATAACACGAACCTTGACTTCCTCGTTGGAGAGCTTTTCAAGGCTGGATTTTACTGCTTCCGCAGAACCCTGAACGTCTGCCTTTACGATGACAGTAAGTTCCTTTGCACCCTCATTGATCTGGCTGAAGAGGTCTTCGAGAGATACCTTGGAGTTAGCCTTGAATTCTGCTTCCTTAGCTTCGTTCTTTCTCTTTTCAACAAGCTCTCTTGCCATTTTTTCATCGGCAACTGCTCTGAATTCATCGCCCGCATCCGGAACACCGTTAAGACCTATGATCTCAACAGGTACGGAAGGTCCTGCCACCTTGACAGTTTCGCCTCTGTCGTTTGTCATAGCTCTGACTCTTCCCGTTGCCATACCTGCGATCACTATATCACCGGTATGAAGTGTACCGTCCTGTACAAGGACAGTAGCAACCGAGCCTCTGCCCTTATCAAGCTTCGCTTCGATAACTATACCCTTTGCAGCCTTATCGGGATTTGCCTTAAGATCCTTCATATCGGCAACAAGAAGAACCATTTCAAGAAGCTCCGCTATACCTTCATGCTTGAGTGCGGATACAGGAACACAGATAGTATCTCCACCCCAATCTTCCGGAAGAAGATCGTAGTTTACAAGCTCCTGCTTAACTCTGTCGGGATTTGCTGTGGGCTTATCCATCTTATTGATAGCAACGATGACCTGAATACCTGCAGCCTTTGCGTGATTGATAGCTTCTACTGTCTGAGGCATGATACCGTCATCTGCCGCAACAACAAGGATCGCGATATCCGTTGCCTGTGCACCTCTTGCTCTCATTGCGGTAAAGGCTTCATGACCGGGAGTATCAAGGAAGGTGATGTCCCTGTCATTGATATTTACCATGTAAGCACCGATATGCTGTGTAATACCGCCCGCCTCACCTGTGGTAACATGAGTATCTCTTATAGCATCAAGAAGCGATGTCTTACCGTGGTCAACGTGACCCATTACGCAGACAACAGGACTTCTTGTCTTACGCATATCCTCTGTTTCCTCTTCTTCCACAAAGAGTCGTTCCTCGAGTGTGACAACAACTTCCTTTTCGGCAACTATACCAAGCTCATCCGCCACAAGATATGCTGTATCAAAATCAATGATCTTATTCGCACCGACACTTGCCATATCAAGTCCCATCATAAGAAGCTTCTTTACAACTTCACCTGTTGTGATCCTGAGAGTTGCCGCAAGATCGGATATCATTATCTCATCCGGAATGGTAACCGGGCCTGTAAACTTCTTCGGAGGCTCTGCGGGAACATTGTTCATTCTGCCCTTCTTACCGTTCTTGTCCTTCTTTCCGCGGAACTGCATATCGTTCTTATTCTGGAAGTCATTTCTGCCGCCCTTGCCGTTCTGACCCTTCTGGGCGTTCTTCTGACCGCCTACTGCCGCTGTCTTTTTCTTGGGTGCATTTTCGTCGTAGCCTACAACGCCTGCAAGATTATCGTACTTTTCATCGTACTTGGAAAGGTCAACTTCCCCTGCACGAAGGTCAACAAGTCTGATATTTCCGTCCTGTGCCTCTGCATCAAAGGATTTCTTTTCTACATTTTCGCTCTTATAACGGCTCTGTGCACGACCGTCCTTATCGAATACCGGCTTTATGCTGGGCTGACGTACAGACTGATTTCCGTCCTCGTCCTCCTTGCCCATGCCACCGAAGCCGCCTCTCTTATCCGATTTGCCGCCCTGAGGCTTTTTGCCAAACTTATTGTCACCGAAGCCCTTGTCTGCTCCGAAGCCACCAAAACCACCCTGTGTTCTGTCGCCCTGAGGTCTGTCTCCGAAAGGCTTCTTTTCACCGTATGCGGGTCTGTCTCCCTGAGGTCTGTCTCCATAAGGCTTTCTTTCGCCGTATGCCGGTCTATCCCCCTGAGGTCTGTCTCCGAAAGGCTTCTTTTCGCCGTATGCGGGTCTGTCCCCCTGAGGTCTGTCTCCGTAAGACTTCTTTTCACCGTATGCGGGTCTGTCCCCCTGAGGTCTGTCTCCGTAAGGCTTCTTTTCACCGTATGCGGGTCTGTCTCCCTGAGGTCTGTCTCCGTAAGGCTTCTTTTCGCCGTATGCGGGTCTGTCTCCCTGAGGTCTGTCTCCGTAAGGCTTCTTTTCGCCGTATGCCGGTTTGTCGCCATAAGGTTTCTTTTCAAAAGGCTTCTTTTCCGCTTCTGCTGTGGGTTCTGACTTTACTGCGGGAGCTTCTGCAGGTTTTGTTTCTGCCTTAACTTCCTGTTTTACTTCTTCTTTTGCTTCGAACTTTACTTCAGACTTTGCTTCCGCCTTTACTTCGGCTTTCACTTCAGCCTTCTTCTCTTCTTTTGCTGCTTTTGCAGCTTCTGCTTCCGCTTTCTTAGCCGCTTTAGCTGCCTTTTCTTCGGCTTCCTTCTGTGCCTTTGCTTTTTCCGCACCTTCAATATCATATGCAAAGAAGTCCGCTTCCGTTGCGGTGCTCTTCTTGGTGATAGCATTGAAGATTATGCTGAATTCGGAATCGTCGAGTCCCATACTGTGAGTTTTGCCCTCGATACCGTTTTCCGCGAGCATATCTATAAGATCCTTGTTTTTCAGCTTAAGATCCTTGGCAAGCTGACTTATCTTTATTGTATTATTTGAACTGGTAGCCATAAACAACACACCTTTCATTTACTTTCGTGTAAAATATCTTCTTCGGTAATACCGAGAGCCTTGTAAATTATTTTTGCAAATCCCACATCTGTGACACAGCATGCTACAACAAAGGATTTTTTGCCAAATCTTTTCGCAAGCTCTTCCTTTGTATCGCAAAGCTCTATGTATGGTGAATCGGAATTTCTCAATGCCGCATGGAGCTTTTTCAGGGAATTCTCCGACATATCCGAACACAGGAGAGTTACGATTGCGTTCCCGGCTCTTATGGTCTCCTCGCACATTTGGGCGCCTGTTACAAGTTTTCCCGCGCGCTTTGCAAGTCCCATAGCTCCCAGGAGCTTTTCACGGACAGCCGCTGTATCTTTGTTTTCTGCTATATTACGGTACATTATTCTTCACCGCCGTCCATCATTCCGGCAAGCTCGTCATATACACTGTCCTCCACCTTCACTTCAAGGCTTCTTGATAGCTTATCGCCCTTTCTTACCTTTTTGAAGCATTCGGGGTTTTTACATATATATACGCCTCTGCCGTTTTTCTTTCCTGTGACATCCACGGAGACATCGCCTTCGGGTGCTCTTACCACTCTCAGAAGATCCTTTTTCGGAAACTTTTCTCCGCATCCCATACATTTTCTTTCGGGTATCTTTTTAACCATTGGCCCTCCAAATCAACATTTACTGTATTTCAAAGAATATCCTTTACACAGTAGTTTTTGTTAATTTATGTTTTTGCAGTCAGCCTGCATTATTCTTCTGTTTCTTCCGTTACTTCTTCAGCATCCTCTGCCGCATCCGCCATTTTGGAAGCAAGCGCCTGTGCAAATGCCGCACCGAAGGATGTGGACGCTTCCGTTCTTCCTGCCGCAAGATCCTCAAGTGCAGCTCTTCTTGCATCCGCTGCGCTCTTAATATCTATCTTATAGCCTGTAAGTCTTGCAACGAGTCTCGCATTCTGTCCCTTCTTACCGATGGCAAGCGAGAGCTGATCGTCGTCAACAAGAACGGTACAAGCCTTTGTTCCGTCCTCTGCGAGCTTTACGGAAACCACCTGTGCGGGAGCAAGAGCTGCCTTGATGAATTCCTCCGGATCCTCGCTGTATTTTACGATATCTATCTTTTCGCCTGCAAGTTCCTTTGTAATATTGTTCTTACGCATACCCTTGGCACCGATACACGATCCGATAGCGTCAACATTCTCATCTCTTGAATAAACAGCTATCTTTGTTCTGGAGCCTGCTTCACGGGCAATGGAGCTTATGATAACGGTTCCGTCCTGGAT
>SVQR01000060.1 GCA_015065225.1 Oscillospiraceae bacterium
TGTTATTATTATTTATTGTCCTTATCAGTCCGTTCGCACAGTTCATTACGCCGTCGCCCATAAATCTTCTGCTCATACTGTCCCCGAAAGCCGATATAAATCTTTTTATTCCGATATCATCGTTATCTTCCGAATGCGGAAGATACGTGTATATGGGCAGAAACATATGAGGCAAAGAATTGCATCGGGCATCCCCACCGCAAAATAGCTTATCAAGATGTTCTTTCGGAACGTTACGTCTGGCACATTGGATATATCCGAGAGTAATCGCCTTTGCTGTCGGAGTATCAAGATGTTCTTTCGATGTACAGAAGACACCGCCGTTGCGGATAAACGCTCCTTTATAAAACAGATCACAGCCTCTGTCGTAAAGAAAAGCATGATCCATGGAGAAGTCAAGCGCGGACAGCATTTTTGTCAGATCAAGTATTGATGTGGATTCACATACATATTCGGTAAGTCCCCGGACAAGAGTGACGATACAAGCGGAAATAAATCCGTTGTCAGCGGAAGAAACATAATACGGTGGGATGGCAACGAGCTTTTCCGTGTCGTACTTGCTGTAAAGATGCCCTTTAAATCTCGGAAGTCTTTCTATGGATTTTAGTGTAAGAGCAGTTCTTTTTTCAAGTTCGGCTGTAGTGATCAGATTGTTGTCCCTCGCACACAGCAGCGACAGAAGATAAAGTCCGATGCTTTGCGGTGAAGTCATCTTTGCCGTATTTCCCGCAGTCTCATGCCAAATATCGTCACGGGGAAGAAAGTTATCCCGATCCGTTACATTATCGGCAAAACTTTTCCATATCTCACGGGCTGCTTTTGGTGATCCGCTTGATTGTTTTTTGTCGTTAGCTTCCTTTTGCACCGGGATCAACGAAGAATGATATGCAATCACCGGAAAGACAAACCAAAGCATGGCTATCGTACTCAATACTCCGAACGGTGCGATAACAAAAAGCAGAAATCCGGAAAAAACCGCGAAGATGTTTTTGTAAACATAAATAAGAAGTCCGCTGCGACAGGTGTCCTGTGAATAGGATGCTTGTCTTTCAAGAAGTTTTTTCTTTGAAATGATACTGCGGTAAAGTCCTTTTATTACGGCATCGGAAGCACAAAATGCCGATACCGGAAGCATCGAGAGGGACAAAAGTATACCGGCAAAGCTTCGTAAGATATCTCCCGGACGGTCGCAGTAAGTCAGCGTACATATCAATGGCACGACAAGATAACACAACGATGCGGATATCAGAATATATCGTATATATCCCGCAGTGAACACAGAAATAAACACACCAAGCATCGCAAACACGGGAACGACTTCGCTTCTTACCCTGTTGAACAGGATATATCCGGAAATTGTATCAATATTGTTTTGCCTTTTGCTGTTTTTAGAGAAATGCATACCCGAAAAAAGAAATGCGAGATTCCGTACGTCTCCCCGAATACGATCGTGTAGGCGCATTAAATATGATTGCTGATCATCAGCAAGCTCTTTTTTCTGTGAGGAGCTGCGTGCATATTTACAGCCGAGCTTCATGCCTATGAGGATATCCTGGCTGAGAATACTGTCATCGGGGAAAGCGTTTGGTTTTACAATGACATCATAAAACGCATCCACATCAATTATTCCTTCACCTCGGAATATATCACGTTCAAAGATATTACTGTAAACAAACAAAGCGGCATTTTCAATAAAGTTATCGTTATGGCACACCGTTCTTGAGAAGAAAGTTTTGCCTTGCGGATGCAAGGTGTCATATTTCCTTCCGATAACTCCGTATCCTTTTGTTACGATCCCGATATCTTTTTCAATATGCGGTTTTGATTTCGGATGCATAATGACACTGCACAGATCCCTTACCGCCCATAATCCCGGATCACTGTCCGAATTGAACAGAACGAGATATTTTATTTTATCTTTGGAAAGTACACGCTGTGCAAGGTTTACGGATTTCTCGGAAAACACAGTATCGTTGCCTCTGAGAAAAGAAACAACCTCACATACAGCACCGAGCTTCCTGTTTCTTCCTATAAAGGATTCTTCACTTTTTGAATAACTGCGCGGTCTTTCAAACAGCACAAAATCGTCGCCGTATTTGGTGCAAAGAGCGTGTATCCTTCCGTGTGCATGATCCAATATGCTTTCATCGGTATAGACTGTTGCGGTCTTGCTGTCGCAAAGATCCGCAAGTACGCCGAATTTTATGTTTCTTCCGCGGTTCGCAAGATAAATATGTTCCAGATTGTCAAATACAGCATTGTTTTCCGCTTCGCTTTTCAGAAGTACGGGTATCACCGCAAGCACCGAATTGTTGTCAGGTATCTCATCAAGCTTAATGCATGGAGGAGGGGAATCCTTTGAAAAACATGAAGCGATCAGATTAAAAATGCCTTCAAATGTTTCCCACAGAGGAAAAAAAGATACGAGAAACACCGGTGACAAAAAAGTAAGCGTTAACGTCAGTATAAGCGGAAGACCGACGGTAAAAATAAAATACAGGTACATATTCATCAGTGTTCCTTTCGTGAGTTTTGAATCTATTGAAGGTTATTTTTGTCATTTTGTGAGGATTTATGCATGATGCGGACAGGTACTTTTCATTATAAGTACATTTGTGTTAATAAAATGTAAAAAGGATCGAATTTGCTTGACAAAACGAACGGGGGAGAGTATAATATCTCTATCATCTTTATCTGTTTAATACACTAAAGCGATAAAGAAATAAAACAATCATTTGGAGGAAACCAAAATGAAAATCAAGAAGATTCTTGCACTCACACTTACAGCACTTCTCGCTGCAACATCCATGTTTGCTTGCGGAGAAAAGGAAGAAGAAAAGTCTGCCGAAACAAACGATACACCGGTAGTTGAAGACAAGGCTGACGCAAATACGGAAGAACCCGCAGGCGATGAAGCAAAGGAAGAAGCTCCCGCCGAGGAAAAGAAGGAAGAAACCGCAGGCGATCTTAAGAAGATCACAGACGCAGGCAAAATGGTTATCGGTTATACCATCTATGAACCCATGAACTACATGGATGAAGAAGGTAAGCTCACAGGCTTCGACACAGAATTTGCTGAAGCGGTATGCGCAAAGCTCGGTGTTGAACCGGAATTCGTAGAGATCAACTGGGATACAAAGTTTGTAACTCTCAGCGCAAACACCATCGACTGTATCTGGAACGGTATGACTATCTCCGAAGAAGTTCTTGCAAACACAAGCTGCTCTGTAGCATATGTTAAGAATGCTCAGGTAGTTGTTATGAAGGAAGATGTTATCGAAGATTATGAAGATATCGACAGCCTCAAGGGCCTCAAGTTTGTTGCCGAAGCAGGCAGTGCAGGCGAAGAAGCTATAAAGGCAAACGGTCTTGACGGTAACTATACAGCAGTAGATCTTCAGTCAACAGCTCTTCTCAATGTTCTCAGCGGACAGGCAGATGCTTGTGTAATCGATATTACAATGGCTAAGTCCATGACAGCTGACGGAACAGACTATGATGCTCTTGATTACTCTCTTGAACTTACAACAGAGGAATACGGCATCGGCTTCAGAAAGGGCTCGGATCTTTGCACAGAAGTTAACAGCATTATCGAAGGTCTCAACGAAGACGGCACACTTCCCGCACTTGCTGAAAAGTACGGTCTTAATCTCGCATTCTGATACAGGATTGATACGTATTTTTACAAATAGGTTATAGAGTAACAATGGATGAAAAAGGCAGATGTCAGAGTCTGCCTTTTTAGTCGGTATATATATATATTTACACAGGTGAATTGATTTGTTTTGTAATTCAATTAATGGGTCTTTAAAACAGATCCCAAAGATATTTCCCGGGAGGTGAGCACAAAATGAAAAAAAGACTTGCTATACTTTTATGCACGTGCATGATAACGAGCTTGTTCGTCTACTGTGTATCGGCACAACAGGAAGCAGCAGTTGAAAATGTGGTTGAAGAAGTATCCGATGAAGCTCACAAGGAAATATCAGCCGAAGGCACTGAGGAAAAAGCACCGCTTACAGAAGAGTCGGAAGCAAAAAATGAAAACAGCGTTTTTCATGTCAGTGCATCCGAGGCGTTCGACAATGTTGAGCCGAAAGGCTCGGTGACCGTGAATAAAAATGTCGAGATAGACGGCTTTACGGCTCTTGAGATCACAAACAATTATTCCGACGGAGATTTCGAGAGAATAGTTGTGGATATGTCAGGGTATGATTTTCCGAAGGATATCATGCAGGAATCGAAATTTGTTTCGGTGAAGTATAAATATGTTCCTCCGGAAGGTACGGTTGTAAAAAAAGGAAAGATGACTCTCGTTCTTATTGTGGGACGTGATAAGACAGTGATCTCCAACGCTGTAAATTCCGAAGAAAAGGTAGTTGCGGGAGGTTGGACAACCGCAGTCTTTGATCTTGAAAAGTTTGCAAGCTACTCCAGCGGTCGTATTGAACAGATGTACTTATACCCCTTCGGATATTATGACAATAAATTAATGTCGGGACTTTCCGAAAAAATGTATATCGGAGATGTGTCGTTCCATGAGACAGCCCCCGATGTTGAAGAGGTCGTGCAGGAGGATACTTCAGGTAAGACGGTAGTCGGTCAAAAAAAGAAATCCGGCTTTTCAAAGGTAACCAAGGATCTTTTCTCCGGACTCGGCATGACGCTCATGCTGTTCTGCCTTACTCTGCTTTTTGCTCTTCCTCTCGGTCTTATCATTTCTCTCGGAGCTATCTGTAAGTTTAAGATCATAAAATTGCCGATAAAGGTGTTTGTCTGGGTAATAAGAGGTACTCCTCTTATGCTTCAGCTTATGCTGTTCTTCTACGGTCCCGGACTTCTCGGCCTTACGGCATTGAATAATTTTACGGCGGCACTTATTGCCTTCGTTATTAACTACGCCTGCTATTTCTCGGAAATATTCCGCGGAGGTATAGAATCTATCCCCAAGGGACAGTATGAGGCAGGCCGTGTGCTCGGACTTACAAAGGTTCAGGTATTCTTCAAGATTGTCCTTATGCAGGTTGTAAAGAATATACTGCCGCCGATGAGCAACGAATTCTTGACACTTGTCAAGGATACGGCACTTGCTAATACCATCACGGTTGTTGAGATAACATGGATAGCAAAGAGATTTACCAGTGAGGGACTTCTCTGGCCGCTGTTCTATTCGGGTGTTTTCTATCTTGCGGTCTGCGGAATACTTACAGTCATATTCAACCGCATAGAAAAGAAGCTCGACTATTATAAGATATAAGGAGGATCGTCAGAATGGCACTGCTTGAAATTAAAAATCTATCAAAAAGCTTTGGCGATGCTCATATCCTCAAAGATATAAATCTTGACGTCAATGAAGGGGATGTTATCGCTATAATAGGTTCATCGGGAAACGGAAAGACCACACTTCTGCGCTGTCTTAACTTCCTTGAGATCCCGGAAAAGGGGACAATAACGGTTGACGGCTCGGTGTTGTTTGACGGACAGAACGGAAACGGTGCAAAGAGCATCTCCCGCGCAAACAGACTCAAGCTCGGTATGGTATTCCAGAATTTCAATCTTTTCCCTCAGTATACGGCACTTGAAAACGTTACACTCGCAATGAAGGTGCTGGAAAAAGATAAGCTTAAGGAATTTCCGCAGGGCGTTGAAGCGATCGCAAAGAGCATTCTTACAAGAGTAGGACTTGCGGATAAGCTGAATAATTATCCCTGTCAGCTCTCCGGCGGTCAGCAGCAAAGAGTTGCGATAGCAAGAGCACTTGCACTGAATCCCGCAATACTCTGCTTTGATGAGCCCACATCAGCACTTGACCCCGAGCTTACGGGCGAAGTACTTGCGGTAATAAGAAAGCTTGCAAGCGAGCATATGACAATGCTGATAGTCACCCACGAAATGAACTTCGCAAGAGAAGCCGCAACAAAGATAGTCTTCATGGACGAAGGCAGGATAGTGGAAGCGGGTACTCCCGAGGAAGTCCTGGAGAATCCGAAAAACGAAAGAACAAGAGAGTTTCTTCGCAACGCACTCAATAAATGATACTTGCTCCCGGATGCTGTATGTGTTCGGGAGTTTTTATTAATTTTTGCGTATAAAAGTATTATTTTTGCTTGACTTTAGGTTGGGGCTATGATAGAATTACGATAATGATATTGCACCGAGGAGAAAGATAAATGGAATATAACGAGCTTAAGATAGGCGGCATAAAATGCGGTCATGTTCAGGGAATTGCAATTGATGAAAAAAAGGAATATATGTATTTTTCCTGCACCACATATCTTGCGAAAACCGATATGAAAGGTCGTCTTGTGGGCACTGTAACAGGTATTGCAGGTCATCTCGGATGTATCGCTTATAATTACAATGACGGCAAGGTATATGCTTCCCTTGAGGTGAAGCACGACAAGATAGGCGCACCCATTATGAGGCATATGCAGGCTGAAAGCGGTGCGAATTATACTGACGATGACGGCTTTTACATCGCTGTTTTTGATGTTGATAAGATAACACGTCACGACATGGATGCCTCCACCGACGGCGTTATGACAACGGTATATCTTGGCGAGGTCACGGATGATTACAATGCCGACGGACACAGATACGGCTGCAGCGGTATAGACGGTGTGACATTTGCACCGGCACCGGGGGATAAGGATGGAAAAAGGGATATTTATGTCGCATACGGCATCTACAGCGACCTTGAAAGAGAGGATAACGATTATCAGGTCATCCTCCGTTACGATGTGTCCGATTGGGATAAATACAAGAGACAAATGAGCTTCGGTACACTTCATCTCTCCGGACCTGAAAAGCCGCAAGATAAGTATTTTGTATACACGGGTAATACCAATTTCGGTATACAGAATCTTGAATATGACAGCTATACAAACTGTCTTTTTGCTGCGGTATATAACGGCAAGAAGCCGTATTTTCCCAATTATCCGATGTATATTATAGACCTTGATTCTGCGGTATCATCAAAGCACAGGGCGACCGGTGAGGATATCACGGAGCTGATGCTTTCCGAAAAATACGGAATACAAGATGAAAAAAGCGGCATCCGCGGTGTGGATTTTCCGTTGGGAGCGACGGGCATGATATCTCTCGGTAACGGAGAATTTTTGTTCTCAAAAACATTCGGAGACGAAAACGGATGCGGTACTACGATTGAGCATTACATATTCGATGATAAGAACAATTTTAATGTGATTTGAGGAGCGATATCATGTATATCAGCAATCAGCTTACAAAAAGAAGTATCCCTGATCTTTTTACATTCGAGAACGGAACAAAAGTAACTGCGGAAAACGCAGATAAAAGAAGAGCTGAGTTCAGAGTCGTTCTTCAGCGTGAGATATACGGTGAATTCCCAGTGTCACCGGATTATGTAAAAGGAGAAATAATCGAAAAGCCGAGAGCGCGTGACTGTGCAGGTAAAGCTACAATAAAGAAAGTACGGCTCTCTTTTGCGGTAAAAGGGGAAGAATTCTCATTTCCGCTATATGTCGTGATGCCTAAGAACGTCAAGTCACCGAGATTTGTCGTGATAATAAATTTCAGACCAAATATGCCGGATGAATATATCCCCGCAGAAGAGCTTATTGACCGAGGTATCGGCTTTGCATCCTTCTGCTATAAAGATGTGACAAGCGACGACGGTGATATGGCAGACGGACTTTCGGGTGTACTTGCAAAGGTCGGCTATAATGATACGGGTAAGATAGTTATGTGGGCGTATGCCGCGATGCGTGCTCTTGACTACATACTTGAAACAGAGGATATAGACAGAGACCATATTGCGGTCGCAGGTCACTCAAGGCTCGGAAAAACAGCACTTGTCGCAGGTGCGTTTGATGAAAGATTCACCTGTGCATATTCCAATAATTCCGGATGCTCCGGTGCAGCAATAACCAGAGGTAAGGTAGGGGAACAGATTTCATTTATCACAAAGACCTTTCCGTTCTGGTTCTGCAAAAAGTACCGTGAATATGTAGATAGACACGATGCACTTCCGTTTGATCAGCATTTTCTTGTGTCGGCGATAGCACCGAGGCAGGTGTACATTGCAAGTGCGATAGAGGATACATGGTCGGATCCCGAATCCGAGTATCTATGTTGCGCGGCATCAAGTAATTTCTGGAAGATTTACGGAAAGACAGGCTTTATCGGCGAGGACAGAGCACCAGCCATAGGGGACAGGTTTCACGAAGGGAATATCGGGTATCATCTGAGAAGCGGAGAGCATTATTTTTCAAGAGAAGACTGGAACATTTTTCTTGATTATTTTTTGAAATAAAAACCAAAATAAACTCAGAAAATATGCATAAAATAAAACTGTCGGGAGTGATCCCGGCAGTAATTTTTTGGAGTTGATAAAATGGATAAGCAAGACAAAAAGAAAAAGAATGTACAGATAGAAGTTCCCTACAGGAGCATCCCGGAAGTACAACCCAACGGAAGTGTAACACAAGCAGAGAAGCAATACGCCAAAGATCATCCCGAATCTATCTACGGCGGACCGACAGCGACAGATGTTCTCGGAAGCTACACAGGGCAACCTGTAGACAGATACGAAAAGCCTGTTCAGGATGCGGACGACCTTTGAATATGACGTGCCCCTCATACAAATTATTTGTAAAAGTTGAAAATTAACGCAAAATAATGTTGACAATTCCGACCAAAGGTGATATAATATACACGTTGTCGAAAGGCAAAAGATGCGGGCGTGGCGGAATTGGCAGACGCGCCAGACTTAGAATCTGGTGGTTTCACCGTGGGGGTTCAAGTCCCTTCGCCCGCACCATTCTTTTTCACATCCGAAATAAAATTACAGTTTTCCCCGACTCGGTAAGGTTTGGCTTGCTAAGTCGGGGTTGGTTTTTTGTGCTCTTGACGGTATGTGGTGCGAAACGGTTGGGTGGTGTGGATAAAATTGTTGAGTGAAAACAGGGGGAATTTCATATCTTTTACTGCACTGTTGCGGTTTGGTCAGGTAATGTGTGGCAATAATGTAATTTGATAATAAGTACAGAAATATTACCTTTTGCAGCAACAGCTACAATGTACACTATGTTTTGAAATATGTTTTGTTTGAAAGACGACGAAAAAATCTGCGGTTTTAAGAAACCGTGTTGCTTGCAGATGTATTGTCGGTACAAGCCGTCAAAGATACGGTAACAACAAATAATACCGATTATTAAATGCTTTCTTATCATTTTATTTGTATATCCATGACTCATCTTTCCCTCTAACGTCGCTTTTGCCGGAGTCGTTCCGAAGAACCTTTTGTAAATGTTGTTGAAATTGGAAAGATAGGCAAGGACAACACGGTTAAGGATTCGTGATATTCCGTTTTTGGTGTAAAAAAAGAAACTTGGGTGAAAGACGATAGTTGCAACTTGCTCTGCACCATCCTTTTTTATACACGTTATAAAAACATTGTTTCCACCGCCCCATAAGATTTGATTTGCTAAACCAAGGTTAATTTTCCAAAAGCAAGAAATACATTCCTGAAACAATCGGATAACAGTACAAAACACAATACTTTTTCATGAAAGAAGCGTTTTAAAGTTTTGTAAATATAATATCTCTATTGTAGATTTGTAAAGTTTCGAAATACTAAAATCTTGTATCGATTTATTGTTGCAAACGAAATTATATATATGGTATAATACCATTGCTTGAGTGTGTCCCAACCGGAAACTTAGGCTTTTCGATAATTCAAATAATATGGAGGTAATTATGAAACTTTTAAAGTATCTTTGTGCAATGCTGATATCCGGATTATTGCTTTCCGTTTATGCATTCGCCGCACCTACCACACTTTCTTCCTATTTTGCAGAAAAAGACATCACGCTTGACGGTAAGGCGGATGTTGGCAAGTACATCCTTTCCGGCGAGTTTCCCGGAACAGATTCGAGACTGGGGATAAGCTATGATACGGAATATGTTTATGTTGCCGCTATACTTGCGGAGGATTATGATTCTCTTTCCGTAACCCTCGGCGAAAAGACCGTGGTATACAATATCGCAGACAGTACATTTGATGGTGGACTTTCCGCAAGCACCTCTGCCGTTTCCGGCGATGGGCTTGAACTGAAGCTGTCAATGGGTGAGTTCGGAATGACCTTTATTCCTGCCGATATGACATATACTTTCGGCGCATCCCTTACAAAAGGCGAGAAGTCGGTTTCACTTTCCGAAACAAAAGCGGAATTCCGATATGCAAATGCCATCTGGTACGACAACTGTGAGGACTTTGCAAATAAAGGCTCCATTGACGGCGCAAGTGCGTCAAATGCACAGAATATTTATATAGGTCAGTCGGAGACTACCGCAAGTGCATATTCCTTTAAGATGATAAACAACGTAAACTCCTTTACCAACATCGCAAACCCGCTTAAGGGCTATACCGTCGGTGATGCGGTGTTTGAGATGAATCTTAAGGTGAATAACCTTCCGGATATCACATCGGACAATCTTCGTGCGTGGAGAGGCTTTGTTTTTGATCTTCAGACAGTGGTAAGAAGGCGCTTTTCCCTGACAGCGGACGCGAACGGCAATATTATCGGAAGTGTGCTTCGCTACAGCCCGACAAGCAATGACGGCACCTCCGAATGTGTCGATATCGGCAAGAATATAGGCGATGCCTTCAAGCTGACAGGCAGATACAACGCCGACAACGATCTTGCGCTTTACATAGACGATGTACTTGTACATACCTTTGAAAAGATAGATATGCCCGCAAACTATGAAAAGACCGTATATATCCTTGAAGCGGATTATTACAACGTAAAGAGCGGAAGCATAGATGTGGAAATGCTTGACTTTGCAATGTGTACTCCCCGCGAGGGTCTGTCGGCTGTTAACTTTGAAAGCATCAAGGGCAACAATATTTCGGAAACGGACATAATTTCCGACCTTGAGCTTTATGATTCGATTACTATTCTCGGTCAAACATATAATGTGACATGGAAGAGCAGCGATACCTCCATTATTACGGATGACGGTAAGGTTGTGGTTATAGCTGCAAATGCGGGAAAAGAAGTGGTTATCACCGCAAAGGTATTGTTCGGTGAAACCGAGCTTACAAGGGAAATTCCGCTTAAGATTTCCGCTGATCTTTCAGCACCGATGATGTATGCCTATTACAAAAATGAGACGGTGACAGTTGACGGAACCCTCTCGGACAGCGTTGTTTTCCTTAATACGGAGCTTTCCGGAAGCGATGCCGCAGCGGGTGCTGTCTGGACGGTTGACGGTATCGTGTTCGGTATAAATACAGGCACTGTCAATGCCTCAACGGTTGCGGTAAAGCTCGGCGGTAAGAGCTTTACTTACAGCTTTGCAAATAACGCCTTTACCGAAACGGTACAGGACGTGTCTGCCGCAAAGGGTACGGGAATGGTTGAAATGTTCATTCCCTATGCTGCCTTTGACAGCGAATTTTCGGCAGGGGAACGCACATTACCCTTTGCTGTTTCCGTAAGTGATGGCACAAACACATATACCGCAAAGGAAAAGTTCCTCACAAATGTCAGCGCGGTGATGGGTTCTTACGATAACTGCGACAAATTTGAATCCAACGCCTACGGTACATATTCTCTTTACGGAGCATATTCGGATATTGTCCGCACACAGAACAGCGGTTACTATAATTTCAAGCATACTTCAACAAAGGATGCAATTTACGGCTTTGGCAAAAGCAATAATGGCCTTAGAAATGCACCGTTTGAGCTTGAAGTGGGACTAAAGGTTACGGATCTTCCGGTAATATCCCCGGAAAAGCTCGGAGCATGGCGCGGACTTGCATTTGACCTTTCCGATACCGCAAGTACAAGACACCATTTCTCCCTTACGGCTTCCTCCGACGGAAAGATAATGTTCAATGCCCTCTATTATGATGCGGGGGATACAAACGGACTTACACGAAGCCTTGATACTGGAAAGAAGCTGGGTGACAGCTTCAATCTGCGTGTTTCGGTAGGTACGGACGGTTGTCCGATTATTTACATAGACGGAAGAAGGGTCGGCTCACTCCCGAAGGTTGATTATCCCGCGAAGAACACCCATCCTTACCTTGAAATAAACCTTGCTTATTGCGATGCAAGCTCCGGAGGTATTGATGTGGATATATACGATATAGGACTTTCAAGGAGAAAATATCTCATGGATAATCTTACCTTTGACGATATAAAGGGCAATAACCCTGATGCGGACAATGTATCTATGAATCTCGCGCTTCCTTCAAGCGTGAAATTTGCGGACAGCGGCGTTGAGGTTCCTCTTACATGGACTTCCTCAAATGAGGAATACATCGGCTCGGACGGTGTTCTGACATATTCCGGCGAAAGTGTCGAAAAGACGGTTACCATGACGGCAACAGCTGTAAGCGGCGGTGTTACCATGACAAAGAGCTTTGATGTGACGCTGAAGTTTGAAACGGTGGACAAGGAGCTTTATTTCCGCTTTGACGACAAGAATCCTTACACGGGCGTACTCACAAAGACAAACATCAACTTTGAATATATCTTTGACAAGACGGAAAACAGTATAGGTCTTGATCTTGGAAGCAAGACCCGCATCAATACTGTTGAGATCATTGACAGCGACAACATCAACAAGCTTCACAGAAGTGATGTTTCCCTTTATGTCAGCGACGACAATGTTAATTTCACAAGAATAAAGGACTATGATCTTTTCAGAACGGAAAACAAGCTTATCTTTGCAAACTTTGAGACGGAAGCAAGATTTGTAAAGGTACATTGTCACATAGCGGTAAACGAAAGTGTCAGCTTCAAAAATTCGCTTGACGGTATTATAAGCGCATCATACAACGACAGCTTTGTCGGAAGCGGTGATGGTAATTTTGAAAAGCTCGGCTCGGTAAAGCTCAAGGCATCTGCTGATATTTCCGATGGTACGGCATATCTTACCTTCGAGGAAATGGGTATTGATACGGCAGAGCTTAAGGGCGATAAGAGCGATATCCGCTTTGCGATCGGCGAGAGAACTCTCAGGCATTGTGTTGAGGACGACGGCGCATATATCAGGATCCCCGAGGCGGAAGCGGGAAAGAGCGTTGCTGTTGACATCTACGGAGGCAACGAAAATGCCGAAAACATAAGCGATGCGGATGCGGTATTCGAGGTCGTATACGGTAACAGAACAATACAGAATCTGACAGACGAGGAAAACGACTTCAACAATGTCATTTCCACGGTGCGCTGCCCCAACGGTGACATATTGGCAATAGGTTCGAAGGGTGTTGTGAAATCCACACTTACCATGAGGCGTTCAACCGACGGCGGAAGAACATGGGGCGAGGCTGAGCTGTTCCGTGACAACGGCACGACTGCAGACGGCTTTGCATTCCTTGTGGACGGAGACAGAATATTCTGTATCTTCCATATGTTCCCGATACCTGCTGTCAGCTACTATACTCTCAATATTGCAATACTTGTAAGTGACGATAACGGCTATACATGGAAGAATCCAAATACCGGCGGGACAGACCCCTATTTCCCAGTAACGGGTATGCACTATACGGTAACTTACTGCGAAGGCATAAAGCTCAGTACCTTTGACGGTGCGGACGGTGACGGCATAGACTACATATTCATGTATGAAATGACAAGCGACAATACATATTCCGACTTTGCCGTTGGTGCGCTCTATTCAAGAGATGCGGGTAAGACATGGATAAACAGCGAAAGTGTTATCCGCTTCAACGTAGGCGATGAAACGGCAAATCATGAAACGGGCGTTTCTGAATGCTCTGTAGTAGAGCTTTCCGACGGTACACTTAAGATTTATGCAAGAGTGCAGTATGAGGACAATGTATTTCTGGGAACTTCCGAATCAAAGGATCACGGTGTTACATGGGATGAGGATTGCAAGCTGACAACAATTTACTCCTCCAATACCCACCCGGTACTTAAAAAATATAAGGACAGCATACTCCTTCTTTGGGCAGGTAACAATATGGAGGGCGGTCGCTCCTACTTCAGAGCACCAATGAATCTCGCCTATTCCAAGGACGACATGAAGACCTGGAACGCAAAGCTTGATATCTGGTCGGGTACAAGTGAAGGAAGTGTTGCGGACGGGAAATACAAGGGTGTACAGCCGAAGCTCATATTTGACGATTACAAGGGCGGCGACAACATCCATATCGCATGGTGGAAGTACAATTCTCTGCAGAACTACGGACTTCTTATCGAAGATGCCGACGAATATATCTTCAAGACAAAGGGTGCAGCAGACAGCTTTGAAACAACGAATGTACTTTACGAAGGTTGGTCGACCATAGCGGGAAATGTAAGTGTTTCCGATGAAAAAGCAACGGACGGTTCATATTCTATGAAGATAGAGGATGTTTCCGGAAAGGCAGCGAGAGTATCCCGTTCCATCCCCGAGCTTTATAAGGGCGAAATTTCCTTTGACATAAATCTTGCGGATTACAGCTCATATCTGTATGTTGAGCTGAAGAGCGCACTTTCCCTTGACCATTATACCGGTGACAAGCTTGCATTTTGCGTTGACAAGAACGGAAATCTTATGGCGGTAAACGCTGCAGCAAAGACCCTCGGAAGCTCGGTTGCTGTACTTGAAAAGGATGAGTGGTATAACCTGAAAGTGGATTTTGATCTTAATGAAGGCTATGCAAAGCTTTATCTTGACGGAACAGAAGTTGCAGATCTTCCCATAAACAGCGGTGTTTACGGCGGTATATGTACGATACAGCTTTCCGATTCCTCCGCGACGATGCCTGCGGGACTTATCGCATACGTTGACAATTTCCGTGCATACGAGGGCGTAAGCTTTACTCTTGCACAGGATGAGCCCGAGGAAAAGACAACGACCGTTACTGTAAAGCTCTCCCGTGAAAACGATGTGAAGCCCTATGCGGATAATCTTGCAAAGCTCAATGTTTACACAGACAGAACAAAGGCAACTCTTGTAAAGACAGTTGTTCTTGAAAAAACGGAAACCGCAACCTCCGAAGTATCTGCAGAGCTAACCCTTGCTGAAGGCAGTTACTATGCAGAAATCACAAAGAACGGATATCTTACGTTCAAGTGTGATGTTAATGTCAGTATCGAGGGAATAGATCTCGGTGAAGTGACACTCATTCCCGGTGACGTAAAGGCTTCCTACAGTGACGAACACGGAGACGGCATAGTTGACATAGACGACTTTATAAGAGTACTCAGGGGCTTTTCCGCAGATGCGGACAACGAGCTTCGTTCTGCGGTGGATATCAATGAAGACGGTATTGTGAATGTCGGTGATATTGCATTGATAAAGAAGAATTACGGTAAAAGCTTCGACGCTGAGTAATAAAAGAACTAAGTTTAAATATATAAATAAGTAATACGGTAATTATGCGAAGCATCATAACAAATCAAGTAAATGTGTACTGGAATATATTATGTATCAAACAGGAAGTCTTATAAGATTCTTAATTACTTTAAAAAATAATACGTCATATGTAGAATAATTGAAATGTGATCAGTATTAATTACTTGCAAAATTAAATAATTGCAAAATCGAACAAAAAATTACAGTAAAGGGAACAACCGTCTTCGAAGATAGGCGGTTGTTCCCTTTTACTCATAAAAATCAAACAGATGACAAAAGAGTCAACACCTTACAACAATGCAACCTCCGACTATATCCTCGCTAAAACCTCTAATACACCCCTAACATCAAGTAAATCCATAATCTTACCTCTAAATTTCTCCCAGTCTACAATTCAAAAACACCGGCAAACCGGCAGAATCTAAGCCCCACAAGGATTTGCTACCGGTAAATAACCGGCATTTTACCGGGAGTAAAACCGGGAGTTTTGATTTTCTGTACTCAAAATCTTTTATCTATAAAAGAAATATCTCAAATGAACAAATAAATACCTCGACGGTTACGAGGTCGTATTTATTCATTAGTATTCATTTTTATGGCACTATGTCAAAAACGGCATAGTACCACCTTCTTTCCTGAAATGAACACAAATGTCCCCAAAATAACTAACAAATAATTAGAGCGTAAAAAATGCGCA
>SVQR01000061.1 GCA_015065225.1 Oscillospiraceae bacterium
TAAGTTTACCGATGTTCCCGCAAGTGATGAAACACTTACAAAGGCAGTGGACCTTCTGTCTAGTGTAGGTATAACTACCGGAACCACAGAAACAACCTACGGAACATCCGAAGGTGTAACACGTCAGCAGATGGCTACCTTCATCTACAGACTTATGAAGGCTGGCAAGACTGTTGAAGGTAAGGAAGGCGACAACAGCACTACCTTTACCGACCTTGACGACCCCTTCTATTATTTCATGATTTCATGGGCTAATGACATGGGCATCATCAAGGGAAGAAATGCAACAACATTCGACCCCAAGGGCGGCATCATTCTTCAGGATGCATATGTAATGCTCGTTCGTGCTCTCGGCTACGAACAGAAGGAAGCTCTCGGCTATCCCTTTGATTACATCGCTATCGCTGAAAAAATCGGTCTCGACGAAGGCCTCCCGGCAAGCGTAAACTACAGCACAGCTCTTACAAGAGGAAATGTTGCTGTTCTTCTCTACAACGCTTTCTATGCTGATATGGCTACAGGCGAAACAGCATACGAGATCGAATACGAGGAAGTAGAACTTTCGACAGGCAAGCACGCTATCGTTGAAAAGGCTCAGATTCCTTATACTGTATATGATACAGTTGCAGAAAAGGTATTCGGACTTAAGAAGACTATCCAAAGAGTCGTTGCTACTCCCAACTACTGCCTCGACGAATTTGAAAAGACAGATGATGACAGCAACGACGTTGAAATTATCACTGTTGAATGCTTCGATGAAGATTATATCGACACAGATGCTGATCTCTTCGGTGATATCGAATTCTCAGAACTCGGTCTTTCCGGCAAGGCAGACGATTACTTCCTTCTCGACCTCTCCATCTACTATAAGAAGGAAGAGAACAAGTCCCCCGAGATCATTGCAGCTTCCTCTATCGGTGTATACAAGAAGCAGCTCCCCGGCAGCAAGGTTAAGTTCGCTCAGGAAGACAATACATACGCATATCAGTCCGACGGTAACGTTAAGGCGGCTACCGGTAAGGTAACTATCGACGGTACAGTTTCCTATCTCTTCGATGCTCCGTGGTCTTACTCCAAGCCCGCAAACATTGCTGACAAGGATAAGGATTGTATTACTCTCCTCTGGCTCGATGGCACAGACAGAGATCCCGAATCCGAAGATTATGTACCGGACTTCAACTTCAAGTCCGACAGAGACGTTCTCGGCCGTGGTGCTGAAAGCTACAAAGTAGTTCCTTCCCTTTACCACAAGGAAGGCGGCAGCTGGGTAAGAGTATCAGAAAACATGGTTAATTCTGACCCCCGCGGTGTAGGTATCTACTCCATGGGCGCTATGCTCAGCCTTATGCAGATTCAGCCTACATCCACAAACTACGAAGCTGACGCATGGGATTCCAACGGCGACGGCAAGTATGATTACCTCTGGCTCAAGCCCTACACCATCGGTCAGGCAAGCATCGAAGAGGATGAACCTCTCATGGATATGCACGCTTCCGGTCTCGATACCATCAGTGCAATATACGAACCTACAAAGATGCCTACCATCTATACATATGGTGCAGTTACAGAAGGTATTGAATTTAAGGACGGTCAGCTTATTACAGCTTACGTTAACGGTCCCGCAAACTACATCAAGGCTGCAACAGCTGTCAACGTAGAATATGCCAAGGATCAGGTTTACGATAAGGACTCCGGTTCTTACACATTCGGTTTCAACGGTTCTTCCGCAAACAGAATGGGTATGTGCAGAAACTATGTAGGTCTTCCCAAGGCAAACGGTGAAAGAGTTGATATCGTAACAGGCGGTCTTCTTCCCTATGAAGCACCTAACCGTTCCAAGCTCGAATTCGGTAAGACATACGATATTCTCTATGTTAACAACGCACCTTTCCATATCAGATCTGCAAGTGCTATGATCGGTGACGGCGAAAACTACGCTATCATCTTCCCGAACACACGCGGTGCATATGCATATACATCTACAGTAGGTATCGTAACAGACGGTAACCTCGAAAAGTCCGGCAATATGCTGGAGGTTATGATCGACGGCGAGATCGTTGCAGTAGCAGTTAACCCCCAGACAAGTAAGACTCTCGCGGAGAACAATATTCCCGAAGGTGCAACAGAGTCTCTTATGCCTCTTACTCCCAGACAGGCTAACGGCGTATATGACTTCAGTGACTATGTAGGCAAGCTCCTCACATACACAACAAACAGCGATGACGAATACACATTCAAGATCGCTCCCATGGACGAACATCAGGATGCAAGCGTGCTCAAGAGCACAAAGGAAGACGCTCTGTTCTACACATACGAATCCGATGAAGAAGGTAAGACAACAGCTGCATTTGTAAAGAATTCCAGCGGTCTCTACCAGTTCGTAAAGGCAGGAACAAACACAATTCAGTCTTCCGTTGCTCCCTTCAGATACCTCACATTTACAGACAATTCCAAGGTAGTTATCAAGACATACGATGATGATGACGAAGCAGTATTCACCATCTATGACAGCGAAAAGCTTCCCAACTTCGATAACGATGATGATCTCAAGAACATCAAGTATATCGTAAAGAACAATCCTTCTTCCAGCACAGTTGAAGAGCTTATCTACCTCTACGCTGAAGCAGTTGACGGTGAAACAGGCATCAAGACAGGCAACACTCTCGACTTCAGATTCGTTAAGGCTACAAAGGCTGTTAAGACTGATGATGAAAAGGTAATCTACTACGATGTATACAACCCCTTCAAGGGCACTATCGAAGAAGAATACGAAGCAATCAACGATGACGGTACTGTTCTTTGCGACATCAACGGTATCTACACACTCTCCAACGGTTACATCAACGACGAAAAGAAGCTCGGTAACATCAATGAAGAAGGTCTCATCGCTGACTCTTCCACAACAACAAAGTCTACAGGCCTCGGTCTTGTAAGAATCGAAGGATTTGATGAAGAAAGCTCCATGCTCGTTATCGAAGATGACGAAATGATGTACCTCGTTGACGAAGATACAATTATCACATTCCTTGATCTTGACAACGAAAACATCAGCATCAAGACAGCTGATATCCTTTCTTCTACAGCAAAGACATACAGATGTAATGACAACAAGGATATGCCTCTCCTCGCATTCGTAGCTTCCAGCGAAATCAAGAAGGAAGACGAATATGAACACGCTGAGGTTATCTGCGTAGTTCGTTACGATGCTCTTGACGATGATGCGATCGAAGCATAATTGCAAATAAAAAAATTAAGGCTGCGGTTTTCGGATCGCAGTCTTTTTTGTGCTTGTGACAATTGTTTATTGTGTGATGATGCCCTCAGGATAAACTGTTAGTGTTGTTGATTCAGAGCTGCCGACAATGGTTGACAACGGTGTCGTTTTGTGCTATAATCAGGTTATACGGATAAACAGATCGGGGGGATAGAGCCTCATGCTAAAGAAGAACGAAAATGTCACCGACAGATCCTTTGAAAATTCAATAGAGATCACAGAGGTCCTTCTTGCACACAAATGCACCTACAGACCGGGAGAGGTCAATACTGCCTACAAAAACGGAAGGAATTTCAGTGGACTCGTATGCCCGCTTCAAGGAACAGCGATATACCGGCCTAAAAGCGGAGAGACATTTACCCTAACCGCAGGTGAGATAGCCTATCTGCCCGAAAGATCGGGATATACAGTCGAAAGTGCAGAGAAAGGCTTTACACATTATACTGTGAATTTTCTTATTGCCGCAGATGATCAGAGCACATCGTCATGCTTCAGACTCCTGTTCGGTGATGTTCCCATAAAGATAGGCGCAGATAATTTTGACAGTTTCCGCAACATATTCACAAAAGCCGTGTCCGCATTCGGTACAAACGTCCCGGGCTCAACTCTTCTTGTCAAAGCACAGATACTTGAGCTTATCCAGATGTTCTTCCATCAGACTCTGAGATCAAAAAGCACACAAGGCGAATATGAAGCACTTGTACGTGCCAAAGAATATATCGAAGAGCATTACTGCGAGCAGATACGTGCTTCCACTCTGTCAAAGCTGTGCTCCATGAGCGAGACGAGCCTTCGACGCAAGTTCCGCGAATATATCGGTCAACCTCCTCTTGATTATCAGACAGGCTTCCGTATAAGGCGCGCAAGAGAGCTTCTTTTGGAAAGGCGTTACAACGTCACCGAGGTAGCGATGCAGGTCGGGTTTGATGACGTCAATTACTTCTCGAGACTTTTCAAAAAGCGTGTTGGTGTTTCACCTCAGAAGTATGAAAAAATGTATTGATAACAAAAGAAAAGACGGCAACCCAAAAGCGGGAAGCCGTCAATCGTTTTATAATTGTCCTTTGGGAAGGATGCTTACTTATCGATGATGACCTTTGTCCATGTGAATGTATCCGGTTTTACGACAAAAGCAGTTCCGCCCGTGAAGTTGCAGACATCATCAAACCTTTCGCTTGTAAGTTCCTTGCCTTCCTTGTTGATGAAGTAGTATCTGTCATCCTTCATAACATATGCAACACCTTCGCTGAATGCACTTGCCTCCTTGAAGATGCAGTCCGTGATGACAGTGCCGTCTGTACCGACATAGCCGTAAAGACCGTCCTTCTGCACTCTTATGATATTCTCCACCGCATAATATGCAAGGTCGTACAAAGGCTCAACAACTATCTCACCCTTTGTATTGATAAACCCGTATTTGCCGTCTTTCATTATCGGAGCAACACCACATTCAAATCTGAAGTATTCATCAAGATTCTGATTTGGGATATCATACACCGGATCTATTACTACTTCTCCCTTTGTATTGATATATCCGACCTTTTTGTCCTTGACAAATGCCGCAAGTCCGTCCTTGAAATTGTATATCCCATCGCAGTTCATGGAGTACTTCAGCGTACCTGTCTTGTCCATGTAGCCGAAAACACTTTCGTCATGTACTCTTGCAAATCCATCGTGGAAATCATCAAAATCCACATAATCGCTGGAGATCACAAGCTCACCTGTCTTGTCGATGTATCCGAAGCCGTCATCGTAAAGTACCCTTGCAAGTCCGTCACTGAATGCGACAGCTTCATAGAAAACATCATCAATGGCGGGTGTTCCGTCGGTGTTGATGTATCTGAAATACTCACCGTCAAAATAACAGCCGATACCTTCCGAAAAATCGGTCACACTGTCGTATTTACACTCAAGTATGAATCTCTTCTCATTAACATTGAAGTATCCCCACAGACCCATATCGTTGCGAACAGCGGTAACTCCGTCGTGTATCTTTCTTCTGGTACTGTATTCGCAGGGCATAAGGATATTGCCGTCCTTATCCATAAGTCCTATGGAAAGCTCCTGGCTCGCCATAGCAAAAATACCGTCGCTCATAGAGTATATACCGTAATAGTCACCGGGTGAGATGTCCGTAACGGTTATGCTTTCTACAAGGGGAGTTTCTTTTATCTCAAAGGTAAAGTCGTTTGATGCATTGCTTTCATCTTTCTCGGTCTTATCGTTGCCTTTTTCGGTGTCGGTCTGCTCTGTCTTATCCTTTTCCGGGGTTTTTGAGTCATCCTTATCGCTGCAGGAAACAATAAGCATTCCCGCAAGTATGAAAATGCCTGCCGTTTTCAAAAAGTCTCTCTTTTTCATTTTCTTATCCTTTCGGTTTAAGTCACTCAACTTCATCGGTGAGTATCCTATCATTAAACAGCTCCGATATAAGCCTATCCTCAAATAAGCTCCATGGATAGCCGGTAATATCGGGAAGCGTTCGTATATCGGTATATTTCTTTGTAAAGGGATGAACAAAAGACATCCTTGCACTGAAAAGAGCTATCTCGCCTCTGTTTGTGTGGCTGCCATACTTTCCGTCACCGAAAAGAGGAGTCTTTCTTGAAGAGAACTGCACCCTTATCTGATGTGTCCGTCCCGTATGAAGCTTTACACGCACAAGGCTCAAAGCACCGTCTTCCGACTCGGATGATGCAAGCACTCTGTATTCGAGAGAAGCCTCTTTTACCCCCTTGCGCATCTTGTCTGTCACAAAGCTCTTGTTGCTCTGCGAATCCTTGAAAAGAAGATCCTTATATATACCGTATTCCTCCGACGGTCTGCCGTGAACTATGGCAAGGTATTCCTTTTCAACCGAGCGATCGCTTACAAGTCCGGAAAATTTTCCTGCCGCATTCTTATTCTTAGCCATAAGGATGATCCCGGAAACATTTCTGTCAAGCCGATGTATCGGAAAGAGAGGAGGGAGCTTTTCCTGCTTTGACACAAGTGAGAGTACACTTTCATCCTCTGTCAATGAAGGCTCGCTCAGCACACCGCATGGCTTTACGGCGGCAACTATGAATTTATCGCTGTGCAGTATCTTTATCATTATATCTTACCGTTCCGAATGATTTCTTATAAAATGATACCACAAACATCTCTCCCATTCAAGTGCAAAGAGTAAACATATTATTTCCGTTGTATCATAAAACATTCAGAGCAGGACAATATCTTCACTGTCCGACAAGCAAGCTGTCATAGTCAAAACGGTACATCCCTCAATAAGCCTCAGACATCTGTTTGCGGTATCGCAAGCGGCATCAACACATTCAAGCTCCGGAAGTGCGGAAAATATTCTTTTGTGCATTGAAACGACAGATAACCTCAGAGTCCTCGATTCGTACACAAGGTTCTCAATAGCTGAAGTCGCGATATGTATATCAATATCATCGCATTTATCAATATCTGTAGTTATGAGCTTGCGACAGGCCGAGAATCCCGTAACAACGGCATCAACGCATTTTTCGCAGTATACTTTCACATCTGTACTTGTTTCGTTGTTTGTTTTTCGGAGTATCTCAAGGCAACCGGAAAAGACAGCATCAAGTCTGTCCGCACAGCCCAGAAGCAACGATGCCGAGCGAATATGCTTCGTTTCATTTCGGCATAAACACCTGACTTTATTCACTGCCGACATAACCGTATTTCCATCGTATGTACCTTCTCTCACATTCCTTTCCGCGTCCTCCAGTGCCCTGCCAAAGCACGAAATTAGCTTTTTGCATCCATCCATAAGCTCTCCGTTTATTGCTGACATACATTAAATATGCTTAATAATATGTGGCACTAAGGATGGCTATACCCGAAAAATAATTTATAATGTTAATCTATATTGCAAAAAATGTAAACAATGCATCGTTCCCTTTGACGATAAAGCTATTATGTTATATAATATACATTTGGAAGAAAAATCAAAGATATAAAGATGAATATCTCAAATACCGAAAGGACGAGAAACAGATGATCAGAAACGAGCTCAGAAATATCGCGATAGTAGCCCATGTTGACCACGGCAAGACAACACTTGTAGACGAAATGCTCAAGCAGAGCGGTACATTCAGAGAAAACCAGGTAGTGCAGGAAAGAGTAATGGACTCAAACGACCTTGAAAAGGAAAGAGGAATCACAATTCTTGCAAAAAATACATCCCTTATCTACAAGGACATAAAGATAAATGTAGTAGATACTCCCGGGCACGCAGATTTTGGCGGTGAAGTCGAACGTGTACTCAAGATGGTGGATGGTGTGCTTCTCCTTGTTGACGCGCAGGAAGGACCTATGCCTCAGACAAGATTCGTACTCGGAAAGGCACTTGAGCTTGGACATAAGGTAGTAATAGTAGTAAACAAGATAGATAAACCCGGTGCAAGAATAAACGAGGTAATAGATGAGATCCTCGAACTGTTTATAGATCTCGGTGCAGACGATGACCAGCTCGACAGTCCCATAGTATTCTGTTCGGGAAGAAACGGTACTGCTTCTCTTTCGGCGGAACAACAGGATAAGGATCTTACGGCACTGTTCGAATCCATCGTAAACCACATAGATCCTCCGGATGTGGATACGGAAGGCACAGCTCAGATGCTTGTATCCTCCATCGACTATAATGACTATGTCGGAAGGATCGCCATCGGCAGAGTCGAAAGAGGCGTTATAAAGAAGAACGCCGATGTTATGGTAACAAACATCCTCGGCACTCACGCAGATTACCGTTCCAAGATAGTAAACCTCTATCAGATAGACGGTCTCGGAAAGAACAGCGTTGATGAAGTGACAGCGGGTGATATTGTATGTCTTTCCGGTATTGCGGATGTCACCATAGGTGATACCATATGTGATGTAAACTTCCCGGAAGCACTTCCTTTCGCAAAGATATCCGAACCTACACTTGAGATGACATTCTCCGTCAACGATTCTCCCTTCGCAGGTCAGGAAGGAAAATTCTGTACTTCCCGTCATCTTCGTGCAAGACTTTTCAAGGAACTTCTCAAGGACGTATCTCTCAGAGTTACGGAAACAGATTCCACCGAAAGCTTCAAGGTCGCAGGCAGAGGTGAGATGCACCTTTCAATCCTTATAGAAACAATGCGCCGTGAAGGCTACGAGCTTCAGGTATCCGCACCCAAGGTGCTTACAAAGGAGATAGACGGCGTTGAATGTGAGCCTGTGGAAGAAGTCATCTGTGAAGTTCCTGAGGAATTTGTAGGTGCAGTAATGCAGAGACTCGGCGAACGCAAGGGCGAGCTTCTTGATATGATTCCCAGAGGAGACAGAACAAAACTCACCTTCCACATCCCGACAAGAGGTCTTTTCGGCTACAGAAACGAGTTTTTGACAGACACCCATGGTGAAGGTATCCTCTCATCCATATTCTTTGATTATGAGCCTGTAAAGGGACAGATAATAAAGCGTGACTCCGGCTCTCTCATCGCATACGAGAACGGTGTAACAACAAAGTACGGAATATTCCAGGTACAGGACAGAGGACTTATGTTCGTCAAGGAAGCAATGAACGTATACGAAGGGCAGATAGTGGGCGAAACCCCCAAGAGTGATGACATAGTAGTAAATGTCTGCAAGAAGAAGCACATGACTGCAGTGCGTTCGACAGGCGCAGACGAAGCATTAAGACTTATAACTCCCAAATTCTTCTCCCTTGAAGAAGCAATAGAATATATCAACGAGGACGAGCTTATAGAAGTAACACCCAAGAACATCAGACTTCGTAAGGCAATCCTCAATAATGTAGACAGAGCAAAAGCTTACGCAAAGCTCAAGAACAACGGCTGATACCCCCAAAAGCAAAAGGACGTGTACCGACCAAGGTGCACGCCCTGTTTTTTGTTTTCTGCACTTAGCGGACAAACATAGACCTTGCGGCACTGCAAAGAGGACAGCGGTCGGGAACGGACTTGCCTGTATGCATATAGCCGCAGTTGGTACATTCCCATTCCACCTCATTGTCAGCATCATAAAGCGAGCCGTCACGAAGACTTTCAAGGTATTCGGATAATACCTTGTGATGATTTCCCTCTGCGTTTGCTGCAAGCTCCAGCTTTTCGGCTATCTCTGAGAATCCTTCTTCCTTTGCGATTTTTGCAAATTCCGGATACATCACATCTTTCTCGTATTCCTCGGAAGCAAGTACCGACTCGGTGTTCTGCATATTTGTATCCACTTCTCCGAGGTATCTCATCCACAGCTCTGCGTGCTCCGCTTCATTTTCGGAAAGCCTCTCAAAAATACGAGCAAGACCGTGATCGCCTTCTTCATGTGCGGCATTGGCGAAGATAAGATATCTCATAGCACTTCTTGCCTCACTGCCGAAAGCATCCGTGAGGTTTTCATGTGTCCTTGTTCCCGCAAGGGCAGAATGTACATTGTTGTTCATGTAGGATAGTTCCTTTCGAATATATGAGATCCGCATGATACACCTCTTGGGTGTATAACGGCAGAAAGAGCAGATCCCCTATGAAATTTGCGGTCTTCGGTTCTTTTTTCGGAATGTCCGAATTGTTGCCGCTGTTTTGCCGTTCATGGTTATTTTATGTAACAGACGCCTTAAGTGTTCGTGAATTATTCCTTGCTCGATTCTGAATTGTTAGATAGAATAACATTATTTGTAACTAAAGTGTAGAAAATGTCGAATAAGTCATTATTAGGGCGATATTTTCTCCAAAATATGATAAAACATATATTGCTATCAAGGACATAAAAAGGCAAATCCTGATTTACCCTGATCCTGTTGGCAAATACATTACACATCCTTCGGGTGAAGAAAGGTTATTGTCAAATGAAAATATATGCATATAACGGAAAATCAAATATAATAGGAGCAAAGGTAAGAGACGCAAGAAAAGAACTCGGCTATTCTCAGTATGATCTCGCGCTGAGACTTCAGCTTGAAAACGTAATAATCACACAGAAGTGTATAAGCAGAATAGAAAACTTCGAAAGATTTGTTGCAGACTATGAGCTCCGCGCCATAGCCATCGCCCTCAAGAAGCCGGTCGAATGGTTCCTTGACATCGAAAAGGACGGAAGATTTCAGTAAATATGCAAGCTCGGTATGATGCCGGGCTTTTTCTTTGTTTATTTTATTCATCGAATACATTTTTTTGCTTTTTTCACCGAAAACAAATTCGTTCACAAATTCTGTATAGAATAGGAAACAAAAAGAGATTACAATGCAGATGTATGGAGAATCATGGAAATGAAAAGTTCCTCTCCGATACAAATTTTTACATAGAGACAAAGAGTCTCGAAGGAGGACCATTATGGCAGATAATGTACTGGACAGATTCAACCAGGCAAACACCGAAGGCGCAAAGATCGACGCATCAAAGAAGCTGAAGATCGGTTTCATCGGAACAGGCGGTATCGCAAATTCCCACATCAAGGCTTACCTCAATCAGCCCGACGTTGAAATAGTATGCGGTGCAGACCTTATTCCCGGAAAAGCTCGCGGATTCCTTGACAACTACAACCTCACAGAAGCAAAGGATTACACAGACTTTAAGGTGATGCTTGCTGAAAACGAACTTGATGCGGTTTCCGTATGTACATATAACAGCCAGCACGCTCCCTGTGCTATCTACGCTCTTGAACACGGACTCAACGTACTTCTCGAAAAGCCCTTTACGGTTACACTCGACGAAGCAGTTGCGGTAAGACGTGCGGAAAAGGCAAGCGGCAAGGTGCTCTCTATCGGTTTCCAGCCCAGATTTGACGCCAACATGAAGATGATCAAGAAGATCGTTGAAAGCGGCGAGCTCGGCGAGATATACTACATTCAGACAGGCGGCGGACGTCGTCACGGTATTCCCGTAGGCTGGTCTACAACATTTATTGAAGGCGATAAGGGTGCTATCGGTGCTATAGGCGATATCGGATGTTATTCTCTTGATATGTGTCTTAACGCTATGGGTTATCCGAAGCCCGTGACCATCTCAGG
This sequence comes from Oscillospiraceae bacterium, assembly GCA_015065225.1. GTDB lineage: Bacteria > Bacillota > Clostridia > Oscillospirales > CAG-382 > SIG622. The sequence continues at coordinate 11,274 of SVQR01000061.1, forward strand.
TCGTGTTTCCGATTTCTTCGGCAAGACTCCCGAAGCATATACAACAAAGACAGATTGCCCCGAACAGCAGAAGAAGTATGCCGACCTCTTTGCGGTTGATGATTTCGCATCCGCATACATAAGACTTGACAACGGTGTTGTTCTCGACTTCAGAATAGCATGGTATATGCACCTTGACACTCCCGGTGATACAATCATCATGGGTAAGAAGGGCTCTCTCAGAATTCCCTCCACAGACTGCTGGAACGGCACTGTAGGCGGAGCTATGAAGATCTACCACGATGTATGCGGCAAGCCCACAGAGACCATCGTTCCTCTTCAGAAGAATCCCGAAGGCGTATCCAATGTTGATATGAAGATCCGTTCCTTCCTTGACGCTATCAAGAACGGTACACCGTCTCCCATTCCTTCCAGCCAGATCATCATCAATCAGGCTATCATTGACGGTATCATCAAGTCTTCAAAGCTCGGTCGCGAGATCGAAGTTGAGATACCGGAGCTTGACTAATGCTTCCTACTCCTCTGCAGAAATGCAGGGGAGTTTTTTGTAACCGCCCTGCTTCGTGTATCGTTCCTCGGCTGCCTCGATGCAAGACAAAAAACGAATTTGAAGAAATTGATCAACAGACAAAAATCGTTTTGTGCTAAAAAAAGTCACTTCAACTCTTTACAAATTACAAGTTTGGGTGTAAAATATGGTGTAAACCTATTATCTGAAGGAGCATTATAGATGAAAGACTTTTCAAACCTCAAAGTATACAGTGAATACCCAAACTTCGAAGCGGCACATGATCAGCGTCAGGAATACCTTGACGGCATAGTATCCGTCATCAATAAGCTTCGCCGTGAATCTGAGGCAAAGCGTGAGGCGTTCATAAATCCCGAAAGCTACCATGCAGATCCCGAAAGGTACAGAAAGCTGTACTACGAAAATCTCGGCTGGCCTCTGACAGAATACTCCGCGGATCTTCCGACTCCGAATGTTCGCAAAAAGTACGTCGCGTCCGATGACAGGGGAGACATATACCGAATGCAGATAGAAGTCCTTGAAGGACTGTGGTTCTACGGAATGTATTTTGTTCCGACAGGAAAACAGGAGACAAAAACGGGACTTGTAATAATGCAACACGGCGGAGGCGGTTCTCCCGAACTCTGCTCGGATATTGTCGGCGAAAACAACTATTACCATATGACAACAAGAATACTCGACAGAGGCGTTCGCGTTTTCTGCCCTCAGATCCTTTGCTGGAAAAGAGTAGTGATTCCCGAGCCGCCCACCGAGGTAATGCCGCAATTTGACAGACATAAGCTGGATATCGCTCTGAAGCATATGGGATCAAGTATTCAGGCTCTTGAAACATATGCGATCATGAGATGCCTTGACTATCTCTGTACAGACGAATATATAGACGAAACAAAGATAGGCATGACAGGTCTTTCCTACGGCGGCTTTTATACAATGATGGTAACGGCCGCAGAGCCGAGAATAATTTCCGCATACTCAAGCTGTGCCATGAACGACCGTTTCAAATACTGCTGGGAGGACTGGACCTTCAAAAATTCCGGCAATACCTTTACCGATAAGGAGATATGCGCCCTGTGCGCTCCCAGACGCTATTACGGCGAGGTTGGAAGAAACGACGCGGTATTTACCTGTGACACCGCACCTGACTTCAACGGGCTCGTAAAGCCGTTCTACGCCATGTTCGGGTGTGAGGACGAATTCCGCTTCAACATCCACGAGGACGGCCATAAATTCGACCTTGATGATAACGCAGGCTTCAACTTCTTTATTGAGCCGCTGATATAATCCTCAATAACTACATAAAACACAAACACAAAACTAAACGGAGGCACAAATATTTTTGCATTTTGCATTCAGAATACCTTTGGATTCTCGTGCACGTTGCATTTATTTGCGAATCAAATATGACCTGGCTTGTAAAAGACAAAAAATTCTATAAAACACTTATAGCGCTTGCCCTTCCGATATCACTGCAGAATCTCATAACCTTTCTCGTAAACTTCGCCGACAACGTAATGGTCGGAAGCCTGGGTGAGGTGGACATCGCCGCTGTACATATGTCCCGTCAGATGGCATCTGTCATACAATTCTTTATGAACGGTATAGGAACGGTAGTGCTGGTACTCGGAGCGCAATACTTCGGCAAAAAGAACTATGACGCGATAAAACGAATAATCTTCAACGGATTCCGTGTGACGGTGATAGCAGGTATCCTGTATTCCGCACTTAATATCATCTTCGCAAGACAGATATTGTCACTGCTTACAAACGGAAACGACCTTGTGGTGACAGCAGGTATCCCATACCTGCAGATAACAGGCTTGTCCTTCTTCTTTTTCTGTATCTCACAGCACTTTGTATATTCCCTTCGCGCGGTACAGAACACAAAGCTTGGAATGCGGCTCGCATTTATAACACTCGTTGTAAACTGCACACTCAACTATCTCCTCATCTTCGGAAAATTCGGATTCCCTGTCCTGGGCATTACGGGCGCAGCAATAGCGACACTCGTCGCCAGGATCATTGAGTGCATCGTAACGGTGATATACGTATTCCGCTTTGAAAAGGATCTGAAGCTCAAGCTTTCCGATATTCGTCTGAAATCAAAAATACTTGCCGGCGACATGTTTCGCCACGGCATCCCAATAATGCTCGGCGAGATAGTCTGGTCGATAAACACACTCTACCACAGCTTCATCATCGGCAGATACAACGAAGATATCATGTCCGCATTCAGTATAACAATAATGATGAGCAATCTCATCTATGTCTGGGCGGCGGGACTTGCTTCCTCCGTCGGCATAATAACCGGCAAGACGGTAGGCGAGGGTAAATACAACCTCATGAAGCAATACGCCAAAACGGTACAGGTGCTGTTCGTAATAGTCGGTATCCTAAGCGGACTTTTGGTATTCTTCCTTAAGATGCCATTTATATCCCTCTATAACGTCACAGACGCAACGGCTGCTACCGCAAATACTCTCATGAACGTCCTTGCGATAGTAATGGCAGGCACCTGCTATCAGATGGTAGGGCTCGCAGGCCTTGTGAAAAGCGGCGGAGACACCGCCTTCGTAACCATCAACGACTCCATCCACGTATTCCTCATAATCATCCCCTCTGCATTCATAGCATACAAGCTCGGCGCACCGGTATGGGCGGTATTCCTGTGCCTTAAATGCGATCAGCTTCTTAAATGCATCGTAGCCGTGATAAAGATAAACCGCTTCAAATGGATGAAAAAGCTCGTTCGTGACGATGTAAAGCAAGAGGACAAAGCTCAATAAAACAGTATATATAAAGAAAAGGCTCTGCTTCAGGTAAAGAGGCAGAGTCGTTTTTATGCATAAAAAAACCACCGACGTACGAGACATCGGTGGTTGGTCAACATTATCTTAATTACTTAATAAAGATTTGGGGAAGACCGTTTACAAGGATAAAGGAAACCTGTTCTCCGGAGAGAGACTGATCTGCATTAGGATTTGTCATTGCAGGGCCTACAGGCTTAACAATAGGAGCAACTTCGGGAGTCTGTGCAGGCTTCTGCTGTTCTTCTTTCTTCTGAGCCTCTGCGGATTCTCTTACATTTGCAAGAACATCTTCAACCGAACGACCCTGTTCGTGAGCGTATTCATCTATTGAAAGAACAGTCGGAATATTGAAAAGAACAGAAGCAGCACTGCAGGAAAGCTGAAGCGCAATTGCTGTAAGAGCTGCAACTGCCATTACTCTGATTTTCTTCATGATAAATCTCCTTTCTGAGTATCAAACAAATGAGGGTAGTCGTCTGACCACCCCCATCCGTTATATTATTTAATTTCCGAATTTATTCAAATTACGGAGCAACGGCATATCCGATTGCGGGAGCGCCAAAGATAGCGGAACCGTTCTGGAGCTTGTCGTTGTTGGGGTTTACACTCTTGTCAACGATAGTACCGTGGTTAACCTGACGGTAAACGAGGATGTCGATACCATTGTTGTCTGTGATGTAGTAGTCTGTGTACTTACCACCTTCAACGGACTTGAAGTATGCATAAGCATAGTCAAGCTTAGCTTCGTTGTGGATTGTCCAGTCAGCGAGTGTGTTAACGTTGAATACGATTGCGGGAAGTCTTGTGTAGTCTGTCTTAGCGCCGTTTACGTAGAGTCTTTCAACTGCAGCGTAGAGGCCAAGAGTGTTAGCGTTAACATCGTTGGGAACTACAGTTGTGAAGGAATCGAGCTTCCATTCAACCTTAGGATCAGCGTTAGAGCCTGTGTATCTCCAAATGAGAGGCTTGTTGTTTGTACCGTCAAGTACAACGCCGTCCATGATCATGTACTGATAGTACTTGTGAGGAGGAGCTGCTTCGAAGTTGGGAGTTGTCCAAGCAACATCTGTAGACTTTATAGCAACAGAGAGAACTTCGTCTGCATGATCAGTGATCTTAAGTGTATATACACCGAGGTTGAATGTAACAGTGTCTTCACCGTACTTCTTCCAGTGCCATTCTGTATCATTGTCAAGGAGAGCGGTGAAGTATTCAAGTCTCTTAGCTCTAACATCAAGACGTGTAGCTTCGTCGCTGCCGTAAACATATTCAGGGAATGTTACTTCATAACCCTTCTTGTTGGATTCGTAACGAATTTCAGACTTAACATATTCATCGGGGAGATAATATGTGTATGTTGCGCCGTCCTTTGTGAACTTACCGCTGATTGTTCTTGCAACAACTACAGGGATAA
>SVQR01000254.1 GCA_015065225.1 Oscillospiraceae bacterium
CATAACTGCCTTCTCCGTTCAGATATGCCTGAACTGCTTTTAATTTAAATTCATAACTATATTTTCCCATGAAAAAACCGACCTCCCAATCGTTAGATTTTTGGTCTAACTTTTGGGGGTCGGTTCAGTCAAGTCGGCTACAGTCCTTTTTGCATTATAATTCCTCGGTAACAGGCGAAAACTGATGTGTCGCAAATCCGAATACAAGCTTAAGTCTGCGATAGAGAAGCATAAAGTCCAGCTCTCCGAAATATTCGTCCTCGGTTTCCGAGAGATGCTTTACTATTTTGCGGCAGATGTCCTGTGCCTTCTTCATATCACCCTCGGCACCTGCGAGAAGCCCTTCTGCAAGCATTTTGGCAATGGGTGCATGAAGCCTCAGTATATCCCATGACTTTCTGATACAGGGATCGTCGGATTTGAGATTTTTCTCTATTATGCTGCGGAAGCCATCAATAACGGCGGGAATTTTTCCGAAGCTCTCTGCGGCATCGGGATTATACATATACTGCAGTACAACCTTTGTGTCGGTGAACATCTCGTCTGAGGCGGCGAGCTCGCGTGCTCTCAGAAAATCGGGACAGAAAAGCTCCGAGAGGGAAGAGAGGTAATCGTATACCTTTTCCCAATCATCACCGAAGGCGGCGCTGTAGTATTCTTTAATGATTTCTTCTTCTGAAAGAGTCGGATTATTGAGAAGCATCCCCGCCATATACATGGGGTAGGATGTCGGCATCTGCTTTCTGGGTGTACTGCAGTGCATATATCCGTTTGTTCCCACGGCATCAAGAAGCTTTAAGTCACGCATAAGACGACTGCCTGTCTGAACATAGCCCGGGTCGCAGTAGTGATCGGAATAAAGATGATATTCAAAGAAGAAGGAGTCGCCTCCGAAGCACTTTTTCCATTCACGGAAGAAGTTTATGTTCATGGGGAAGCCTGCAGTGGTAGCGGTGTTCTCGTTGAGTCTGTATTCCGGAATGGGTATTTGCTTTTCGTATTCCGTGTAGCCTGTTATGTAGTCCTGCTTTACTGCATTGAGGAATAGGAATCTTGAGGGATTATTAAGACGCTCCCTTTTTGGTGCCCAAGCCGTGTCGTTATACTGAATAAAGACGATTTTTGTATCAATGCCCTTTTCCGAGAAAGCCTTGTCAACCTCGTTTAAAAGACTGAAGTACATATCGGACGGCGTAGGCATTTTCCTGCATTCCTCACATTCACAGCAGCCAAAGGGAGAATCTGACAGCCAAAGATGCAGAAAATCCACCTCCGGCTTTTCCGTTACATATTCTGCAAGGTAATTGACAATAGCTTTTCTTACCTCCGGATTTGAGTAGCAGAAGTTTGTGTATCTTATGCCGCCGCGGAATATTTTTCTCTCACCGCAAATCTTGGCGAGATATTTTCTTATACCGCGCTTGTCAATATCCTCTTCGGTGACGCTCCCGAAGAGTCCGAATGCCGGTGCCATATAGTCGTGTCCCACTGAATGTACCGAAAGTCCGCATCTCTTTATGTCCTTTTCCAGCTTGCGTGTGATAATATCCGCTTCCCGAGTGGAAAGAGGCTCCGGAGTTTTGTTTTTATTGCCCTGATGCTCATAATACCTTGCATACCACAGATATGGTGCGGTCGCCTGAAGCATATAACAGTTGTACCCAACCTTTGGAAGCCACTCTATTTCGTCGCGGATGACCTCGTAGGAAACTGCGCCCTCAATGCAGTCACCCCTGTAGCGATGATGTGCCTTGTGGAAAAGCTCCGTTGTAAAAGATGAAAGGTCAACCTTTGGAATATATTCACCGTCTCTGCCGGGACGTATAAATCTGCAGCCTGCCTTTTTCAGATAAGCATAAACACCGTAAAGTATGCTGCGGATATTACTTCCCGCAATGTAGCCGCAAAATCCGTTCACCTTTATTTCATAGGCATCGTCAAGCTCATTGTCTTCTATCCGGTCATATGATAACCCGAAATCGGAAAAAAGTCCCAGAGCAATGCCGTTTTCGCCCTTTGAAAAACGGATGTTGGTATTCTCACCGCACATTTCATATATATATTTTGAAAGCTCACTTGACGCATAATCTGCCGTAACTCCGCTTTGAAGCTGATATATCTGCATAAATTCGGTCTCCTTTTTAGAATTACACAAAGTATAGCATATGTATTAATACCCGTCAATATAAAAAATTATCTTTTTTTTACATAATTCGCTCAGATCACCCGTTGAACCTCAGTCGCCGTTCTGCCTCCTTTTTACACTTCAGCATAAGAGCTGTATACCCATTAATATCTACATCAGTACTGTTGGAAATATCATTTTTTATAGCAAGTCCCAATGCACCCTCACATTTTTTACGGTCAAATATCGGTACAGCAAAGGAATGCCACACAAAGCCGCCGCTGATATTTTTTATATAATAACATGGCGTATCCCGTATGATACACAATTGCGAAAGAAATCCTTCCATCGTCACAGCCTTTTGCCATGTATCTTTATCCGGTGTACCCAGCCTTTTGTATATCTCAAGAGCCCTGTCGGGAACGACATTGGCAAGAAGCACTCTGCCTGTGACGGTGCGGTAGATATCATCATTAAGAATTGTCGCATCGTTGTCGCTGTATATATTCTGAGAGCTTACACGGTCTATTATGTACTTCTTTTCGTTTCCGAGTACGGCAAATACAGCAAGAGCATCGGTTTTTCTGTTCATGTATTCAAGTATGGGATGACAGACACTTATTATGTCCTCGCCGTACCTTCCGTAACGTGTCAGAAAATGAAGCTCCGGACCTATTATGTAGCCTTCATTGTGGGATACCCTC
>SVQR01000062.1 GCA_015065225.1 Oscillospiraceae bacterium
TATTACCCTTTCAGAAATTATATAAGTTTGTTTTTTGCTAACCCAATCAGTATAACCGATTATTGTGACATTTGTGTGAATATAATCCGAAATATTATCACATCATGTTCAATGAAGCATAAATTTGTCGATGCCCCATTTTTGGCGAAATACTTTGACATACGCCATCATAAAGATATTCAGTGAAAAATCAAAGACGGCGAAGAAGATATTGGCAACTATCCAAAGTGCGGGTATCAGCCATGCTTCCGATGTTTCCGCATCCTCAAAAAGAAGCAGTTTTTTCATAAGGAAGAATATAGCGACGATCGCGGCATTGAAGACAGCAAATTTGAGTATCATCGAAAGTAACTTCGGAAGTTTCATGAGCATACCCCTTATTATGGGATAGTAACCGAAAAACAGGATGAAATACAGTGTGACGGTGGATGTGGGAAAGAGCAGGAACAGGAGAGTTCCCGTTACTGCGTAGATAAGATACGGATATTTTCCGCGAAGCTCGATCCCTGCCAGTGCCACGGTTACGGATGCCGCAGCGGTTGCCGCAAGATCCGCCATGTCAAATACGCACCCGATTATACATATAATCACAGACAAAGCGCAGAACAGCGAAGCGAGAGCTATCTTTTTTGTTTCGATACGTTTCAATGTTCGTTCCTCCGTCAGCATCCTCGCATACAGTTGAAGCAGTAATTGAGACAGCAAAGGCAGGTACACATATCACAGCAGGAACAGCCTATGTTGGTTGTTGTGAAATCACCGCCGCCGGTGTAGTCTTCGTAGCCGCTGCTTCTGGAATTAATTGTTTCAAAGGCATTTTTGTATTCCTCGTTGGAGGGATCAAGCGAATGAGCCATGGAGAATTCTCTTGATGCCCGTCCCACGTTGTTCATACGGTAATAGATATGTCCCATTATGAAGTGCCATTCCGCATCGCGGTATCCTTCGGGAATGTTCTGAAGGAGAGTTATCGCTGCGATTATGTTGCCCATGTTCAGATAATTTCTTGCATTGTTCTTCATTGCTTCATAGGAAGCCTTGTCGCCGTATCGTGCAGAGCCGTAAGAGCCGTAAGAGCCGTATGCTCCGGAAGATGATGAACCTGTGGACTTACCGCTTCTCATCGCCTGTATCTTATCGTATGCGGCATTTATCTCACGCATCTTTTCTGCGGCATATTCGCTTCCCGGATTTGCATCGGGATGATATTTCTTGGCAAGCCTTCTGTATGCCGCCTTTATCTCATCATCCGAAGCGGACGGAGAGACTCCGAGTATTTCGTATGGACTTTTCATTTATTGTTTTCCTTTCGGTCATCTGTGCTTTTTTCTTTGCATTTGCGACAGTCTTTTTTGGAAAGTATCCCATCTATAACCGACGGACATCCGAGATACAGGACATTCTGTACTATCTCGCAAAGCTCCTTTGTCGGACGGTCAAGAGTTTTCATTCTTGCACTTATTATATCTGCCGCCGAGTCTGTGCCGCGTATGAGTGTCACTCGTTTGTCCCTCATTTCGCACAAGGCGCGCTCCGGATCACCGTATTCTCCGAGATAAGGATTGAAGCATCCCTTTTTTGCATCCTTTTCAAGATCATCCAGCGCATCTGCGTTATATATGAATCTTCCTATCTCAAATCCTATTGTATAGGCATCTTCCTTGTCTTCCTCGGATAGTCCCAGCTTTAAAAGATAACCCATCATATCTCCGAAAGCCTCGGACATTTCAATAGGGGAGCTGCAACCTTCTTTTTCAAGGTCGGATATTCTTTCCATACAATCGCGTATTACAGCCTCGGTATCCGAAAAGCCGTTCTTTACGGCTTTTCTTCTCATGTGTGACACTACGGGAAGAAGCAGTCTTGCTCCCAGTGATCTCATGAAGCCCTCGTCTTTTATATTGTCTTTGACCTTATAATATGTCATTATGGAGAATATCGCCGATGACAGTGCGAGAACATCATTGTCCGAAACAATATCCTGTTTGGCAAAGAGGTGGAATCCGCACCGCTTCTTTGTGAAGGTATACGGTGTTTTTTCAAATATCATCCGCACTGCCGCAAAGAGCGTATAGTCATAGCTAAGAAAGAACCGAGAGAAGATGCTTATTCGTTTTGCGGCACTTTTGCACAGTCCGCAGTAGATGCATCTGTAAAGTTTAAGACTTCGTACACGAAGCTCGTTTTCGTATGGACGAATATAGCCGAACATGGATGCTCCCTCCTTTTTTGCTCTGTAACATAATATTATATAGTATATTTCATGAATTTACAATACACCCAATGTGAAATTATACTGAATTGTATGGTATTTTACCGTTGTTCATGAAATGTTTGTATTATTCATTTAAAAATATCCTTGAAAAAAATGCAAAGATATGGTATTATATTATGAATATTAAAATGGAGGATAATGCTTTATGAAATTGATAGAACAACTGAAAAAATTATTCAACATTACTTTTGCAATCTACACCTGCTTTGCCTTTGCGATAATGATATTCTATAAGACAAGCGGAAAAACGGGCGGAGTAATGTGGGCGTGGTCGGATATCGAGATGATGTTCGGATATATCCTTATTTTTGCGGCGTATTCGGGATTGGTTATTACGCTCACCGATATAATCCCAAAGTTAAATCAGGCGGCAAGACACGTAATTAAGCTGGCACTTGTTTATGCGGGTTATTTCGTGTGGATGAAAAAGTCCGTTCCCGGTGTGACATCCAGTCAGATACTTATCATGACCACACTTTATGTTGTTGTGTTTGCGGTTGTTTCCGTTGCGGCGGCACTTCTTACTTTTGCGGAAAAGAAGATGACCGTCAAAGAACCGGAATACAAGAGCGTTTTTGATAATGCAAAAAAATCCGTATCTGCGGAAGAAAATACGGATACAAAGAAAGACGGCAAGAAGAAATAATGGAAATGTTCAAGTATGCCGCCACCTGCCTTTTCGGTCTGGAGAGGCTTGTCGGCGAGGAAATAGACGCTCTCGGATACAAGAGGCTTGAGACCATTGACGGAAGAGTATACTTTGAGGGTGATATAACGGCAATAGCACGCTGCAATATATGGCTCAGATGTGCCGAACGTGTATTTATTGTTGCGGGAGAGTATACCGCAACGACATTCACCGAGCTTTTTGACGGTACAAAGGCTATTCCGTGGGAGAAGTTCATAGGAGAAAAGGATGCATTCCCGAATTCGGGACACTCCATAAAATCTCAGCTTGCAAGTATTCCCGACTGTCAGAGTATAGTCAAGAAGGCTATGGTGGAAAGGCTTAAAAGCGTTTACGGTATTGATTGGTTTGAGGAGAACGAGACAAAGGTAAAAATAGAGTTTTTCATACTCAACGATAAAGCTACCGTAATGATAGATACCTCCGGTGAGCCTCTTTTCAAAAGGGGATACCGTGAAAAAGCTGCGGAAGCACCGCTTCGCGAGACTCTTGCGGCGGCACTTGTTAAGCTGTCAAGACCGAGAGAAAATGTTATAACATGGGATCCCTTCTGCGGTTCGGGAACTATCGCTATCGAAGCGGCTCTCATTATGACCAATACCGCACCGGGCATCAGAAGAAGATTTTCCTCCGAGCATTTCAGATGGATACCGAAAAAGGTATGGAAGGATGCCCGTGATGAAGCGGCAAATGCGATAACCCCGGATACTACCTTCAAAGCATGGGCATCGGATATAGATCCGGATTGCGTAAAGTTGGCAAAGGAAAACGCAAAAAGAGCCGGTATGGAGAATTACATCAAGATATTCCAAAAGGATGCTCTTACTATCTTTGATAACGGTGAGAGAACGACCATCGTATGCAATCCCCCTTACGGCGAAAGACTCGGCTCGATAAGAGAGGCGAGGGAGCTCTATAAGAAGCTTGGCAAAACTTTGTCGGGACTTGTTCCGCCGTGGCAGATGTATCTTCTGACAAGCGAGGAAGAGTTTGAAAGGCTGTACGGCAAGCGTGCAAACAAGGCGAGGAAGCTTTACAACGGAATGATAAAGTGTTATCTGTATCAGTATTTCAAGGATATGGGTGACAAAAAGCCGTTTGACAAAGATAAAAAGACATTCAACAATAAGAACAGAGGCGAAAGAAAATGATAATCGAGCTTCACGCTCACACAGAGGTAAAGAGTGCCTGCGGACACGTTGGGATAAAGGAGCTTATCGACCTTTACCACGGAAAGAACTATGATGCGGTTGTAATTACCGATCATCTCAACGACTGGACTATAGGTATTGAGAATGCCGAAAACGATTGGAACGGTTTTGTTGACAGCTTTTATGCTCCCGTAAAAGAGGGCAGGGAATATGCCGAAAAGTACGGCATGAAGGTGTTCTTCGGCTGTGAGCTGAGATTTACAGGCGATGAAAATGATTATCTAGTGTACGGTATGACAGTTGAGTTTCTGAAGGCACATCCCGATATCCGTGCTTGCGGTATCGGAAAGTTTCATGAAATGGCACAAGAGAACGGTTTTCTTGTATTCCAGGCGCATCCGTTCAGGGATAATATGAAGATAACTCCCGTAAAGTACCTTGATGGCATCGAGGTGAATAACGGCAATCCCAGACAGAGTTCAAGAAACGATATTGCAAGGCTTTGGGCGGATATGTTCGGAATGTGTAAGATATCCGGATCAGACTTTCATCAGCCTGAAGATGTCGGACTTGGCGGTATTATCACTTATAGAGATGTAAATGACGAAAATGAGCTTTGTGAGCTTCTTCTTTCCGGCGAATATACGTTGATATGTGATCCGGCAGGAGGGCTTCTAAAGAACGATAAATGACATATACCGTTACATTAGCAGAGTTCGACATTGTTTGCGAATTTTGAATGTTAAAAAAATGTAAATAAGTATAAAAACACTTGATTTTTCAATATTAATGTAATACAATACTCATTGTAGTTTTAGCACTCATAAAGAAAGAGTGCTAACAACAGAGTTAAAAATAATCTTTTATATTACAAAGGAGGAATTCGGTATGACACTCAAGCCACTTGCGGACAGAGTAATAGTTAAGGCAACCGAAGCCGAAGAAACAACAAAGAGCGGAATCATTCTCACGGGAGCTGCGAAAGAAAAGCCCAGCTTCGCGGAGGTAATTGAAGTAGGTCCCGGCGGAAACGTTGACGGCAAGGAAGTCGTAATGACAGTCAAGAAGGGTGACAAGGTCATCATCAGCAAGTATTCCGGAACAGAGGTTAAGCTCGACGGTCAGGAATACACTATCGTAAGACAGGCTGATATACTTGCGGTCGTTGAAGAATAATTGACTAAAAACAATTGACAATTGAGGTTGAAAGCTGAGAAACCCACGGTTTCTTTAAAGTTTGCAAAGCAAACTTCAGCTTCCCTTTCTGCATTTGAATTTTATCGCCTGCGGGCGAAGGGGATGCGAGCGCTCGGAATAGGGATGGTATTATATGATCTATATAATGATGGTATTATATGATCTATATAATAAAGAAGATTTTCGCTATCAAAGTTTGAGCTTTTGACGATGTAAAACGCGGAAATCATCCTTCCCCGGATCCTAAATCCTTTCCCCTAAATCCTTTTTAAATCACGGAGGTATTAATCATGGCAAAGCTTATTGCACACGGTATTGATGCAAGAAACGCTCTCGTTAAGGGTGTTGATGTTACTGCGGATACTGTTAAAATCACAATGGGTCCTAAGGGCAGAAATGTTGTACTCGACAAGAAGTACGGTTCTCCCCTTATAACAAACGACGGTGTTACCATCGCAAAGGAGATCGAGCTTGAAGATCCGATGGAAAACATGGGTGCACAGCTTCTCAAGGAAGTTGCAACAAAGACAAACGATGCGGCAGGTGACGGTACAACGACCGCTATCCTTCTTGCTCAGGCTTTCGTAAGAGAAGGTATGAAGAATGTTGTTGCAGGTGCAAACCCTATGGTTATCAAGAAGGGTATTCAGAAGGCTGTTGACGCAGCGGTTGCTGAACTTGCAAACATCTCTCACAAGGTAAACGGCTCCAAGGATATCGCAAGAGTCGGTGCTGTTTCTTCCGCCGATGAAGTTATCGGTCAGCTTATCGCAGATGCAATGGAAAAGGTTACAAGCGACGGTGTAATCACTGTTGAAGAATCCAAGTCTGCAGAAACATACTGCGAGGTTGTTGAAGGTATGCAGTTTGACAGAGGCTACCTCTCTCCCTACATGGTAACAGATACAGACAAGATGGAAGCTGTTATCGACGAGCCCGTTATTCTCATCACCGACAAGAAGATCTCCAACATTCAGGACATCCTTCCTCTCCTTGAGCAGATCATGCAGTCCGGCAAGAAGCTCCTTATCGTTGCCGAGGACATCGAAGGCGAGGCGCTTTCCACACTCATCGTAAACAAGCTCAGAGGTACATTTACCTGCGTTGCTGTCAAGGCTCCCGGCTTTGGTGACAGAAGAAAGGAAATGCTCAGAGATATCGCTATCCTCACAGGTGGTCAGGTGATCTCCGAAGAGCTCGGTCTTGAACTCAAGGATACAACACTTGACATGCTCGGTAAGGCAGGTCAGATCAAGGTAACAAAGGAAAATACCATTATCGTAGGCGGCAAGGGCGATCCCGATGAGATCAAGGCTCGTGTCGGTCAGATCAGAGCCGCTATCGAGACTACAACATCCGACTTCGACAGAGAAAAGCTTCAGGAAAGACTTGCGAAGCTCGCAGGTGGTGTGGCTGTTATCAAGGTTGGTGCTGCTACAGAAACAGAAATGAAGGAAAAGAAGCTCAGAATCGAAGATGCTCTCAACGCTACAAAGGCTGCTGTTGAAGAAGGTATAGTTCCCGGAGGCGGAACAGCTCTTGTTAATGTAACGGGTGCTGTTGAAAAGGTACTTGATACGGTTGACGGCGACGAAAAGACAGGTGTTAAGATCGTTCTTCGTGCTCTTGAAGAACCCGTTCGTCAGATCGCTGCAAATGCAGGCAAGGACGGCTCCGTAATTCTTGAAAACATCAAGACAAGCGGCAAGCCCGGCTACGGCTACGATGCTTACAACGAAGTTTACTGCGATATGTACGAAGCAGGTATCGTTGACCCTGCAAAGGTATCAAGATCTGCACTTCAGAATGCAGCTTCCGTTGCATCCATGATCCTTACAACAGAGGCACTTGTCGCAGATAAGCCGGAACCTGTTAAGGATGCTCCCAATCCTGCGGCAGGCGGTATGTATTAATAGAATAAACAGTCTGGTATATTTCCCGGTGAGTCGAATGGCTTGCCGGGTTTTTTTGAGCAATGTGAATGATCGACGTCAAAGCAGGATTCTTATGAAAAACAGTAGAAATTCATTGAAAAACGGTTGTAAAAAGCAATTTTGAGAAAATTGTCGAACAAGGCACAATGTAGAAAATATTAATCGAAAATTATGCAATATACACATATATCAATGGCAATAAATGGCAATAAAATAAATCAAAAAAACTTGTGAGTCGATTTGAAATAAATATGTATATTTTTAATAAAATATAACAAATGATAAAAATGTAATATATCGACAAAAAATATGCATAGAATAAACAGCGAAATTCAATAATAAGTGGGAACACTCAAAGGTGTTAAAAATTTGAATGTATTATTATTCGCTGAATTGTGCACTTTTTTTGAAAGGTAATAAACAATACATTTGTTCATTCGAAACGATCGCGGTAAAGAAGTTTTTTTCATATGCGTTTCATGATGCTTCGGAAAAATTGTCAGACTTGACAAAATTCAGAATTTGTGGTATTCTATCAGTATGAAAATTTGCGGCATTTTGCGCCAATTTTTTCGTGTACCCGTTTGCCCAAATTTAAAGATGGGGACGGAAAATGACTTTCTGTTTGTTGGTGTACTTTGTAATATCGCGGGGATATTATTTGTATATATAATAAATAGGAAGAAAAAATCGCAGAGTGCTGCTCTGTGCAAACTCAAATACAGGGGGAAACAGTTAATGAAAACGTCAAAGAACGCAGGATTCGGTAAGAAATTTGCCGTTTCCGTATTGGCACTGTCTTTGCTTTCTCAGAGCCTTTTGGGTACGTTTACTGCCTTCGCCGACAACTATGAGCCTTCCGATGAAGAGCTCTATGCTGCGGGCAATACCCAGAAGCTTGCCGAACTCAAGGCTATAAGAGAGAGAAACTCAAAGACGGAACACAATCTCGATGATATGTCGGAGATCCTAACATCGACGACTTATGCCGACTACAGGCAGAAGAATATCGACGAAGAGTATAAGAAGGGTACAAAGACCTGGACTATCAATGCAGTCGATTCTTATATGGAAGAAGAATCCGCAAAGGCTTCCATCGAGAATTATGATGATACAAAATCCGCGCAGGAAAATATAAACGCAGTAAGAGAAGCTGCTATCAAATCCGGAGAGCTTGCAGAATATCTCAAGATACCTTCCGTAAAGCCCGCAGGCTATGTTGAAGGTTGGGATGAGCCTTCGCTCCTTACCGGTGACGGCGGCAGAGCTTACTGGAAATTTACTGTTGAAGAAACCGGTCTTTATACGATCTCGGCTGAATATTTCCCGATCGTTGAAGATCCCGATGTCGATGCTCTTACAGAGGGAATGGCGGAGGATACCCGCAAGACTCTCAGAGAGATCGGTAAGAAATCTTCCGCAGAAAGAGTACTGCTCATTGACGGCAAGGTTCCTTTCAATGAAGCACGTTACATAACATTTACAAGAAACTGGATCGATGATTTCGCTCCCCTTAATGTTGACGGTACAAGAACAGGTTTTGTTCAGCCCGAAAGAACATGGAAGATCGGTGCGGATCTTGAATCTGCCAACAATGACAAGGCTGTCGCATTCTCCGGGGATGACCTCAAGGTCGTAAACAGCCTCAAGAGCGAACGTGAACCCGGCAGATACTTCAAGTATGACGTTTACTATAACGAGATCCGTCCTCAGAAGAAGGAAGCTCCCAAGCCCATGACTCTTTCCTTCAAGGATGCCAACGAGTTCTATGAAGAACCCTTTGAATTCTATCTTGAAGCAGGTGAGCATGTTATCGCACTTGACGCTTCCCGTGAGCCTCTCCTTATAAAGAGCTTTACCTTCGCCCCCGCTAAGGAAGTTGTAAGCTATAAGGAATATACTGCGGCTCACAAGGATGCAAAGGCTGCCGATACAAAGGATATCGTTAAGATAGATGCCGAGTTCATGATGGCTACAAGTGAACAGGTTATATATCCTCTTAACGACAGAACCTCTCCCATCACAGATCCTCAGCACTCCTCCGAGATCAAGCTCAACACCATCGGCGGTGAAAAGTGGCAGCTCGCAGGTCAGTGGGTAGACTGGGAATTCGAAGTTCCCGCAGACGGTCTCTACTATATCGTTCCAAGATACATGCAGAACGTCAATGCAGGTCTCTTCTCCTCCAGAAAGATCTACATCAAGGAAGGCGACGGCGAATATGTTGAACCCTTCACAGAAGCAAGAAATATCAGATTCGAATATTCCGATGAATGGACAACCAAGCCTTTGGGCGGCGACGTTGTCGTAGGTAAAGCGGAAGACGGAAGTGACAAGACAGAATATCAGGACTTCAAGTTCTACTTCAAGAAGGGTACAAGATATACTCTCAGAATGGAAGTAGTTCTCGGTGACATGGGTGACGTTATTCTTGAGATCAATGAATCTCTCCAGAGAATGAACGAATACTACAGAAAGATACTCATGATCACAGGTACACAGCCCGACTCTTATCTTGACTATAACTTCGACGACCTTATCCCCGATGTTCTCAGCGGTATGAGAAGCGAACAGAGAATACTTGAAAACGCTTCCGCAAGACTTGAAGAGCTTGTTGGTGAAAAGGGTGACCAGTCCGTTACTCTGGATAAGATCGCATACCTCCTTGATATAATGGGACATGACCAGGATAAGGTCGCTCAGAACCTTTCCAACTTCAAGTCCTATATCGGTACACTCGGTACATGGCTTCTTACAGCAAGAAATCAGCCCCTTACACTTGACTATATCCTTATGGTTCCCGCAACCGAGGATTACTACTGCCCCAAGGCAAACGCAGGATTCTTCAAGAATGTCGGACATGAATTCTCCGCTTTCTGGAACTCCTTCTTCACAAACTACAACTCTGTAGGTGCAACGGTCAACCTTGAGAATGATGATGACTGTCTCGAGGTTTGGATCACAACAGGTCGTGACCAGGCTCAGATCGTTCGTCAGATGCTTCCCACATTTTCAAGCATGGCGACAAAATACAACGATCCCGACGGTTATCCCGCAGTAAACCTCAAGCTCATCGCGGCAGGTACACTTCTTCCCGCAACACTTGCAGGTATCGGTCCGGACCTTTCCATGGACGGTGACCCGGTAAGCTTCGGTGTAAGAAATGCAGTACTTAACCTCAATGACAGAAGCATCCATGAAGCATATGTTACCGACGAAAAGGGTAATTATGTTCTTGATGAAAACGGCAAGAGGATCAACAAGTACTTCTCCAAGGAAGATCTTGATATCGTAAGAGGTGACTTTGCTGATGCTGCGTTCATCCCGCTTGAAGTTTACAACCCCGACTACATCCCTGTTGAATACGGTGTTGCGGAAAAATGGGATGAAAAAACAAAGTCCTATGTAAAGCTTACAAACGAAGAAACAGACCTTTATAACCAGCAGTATTCCAAGGCTCTCTACGGTCTTCCGGAAACACAGTCCTTCCCGATGATGTTCTACAGAAAGGATATCTTCGCAGAGCTTCAGAACGAGCTCGGTGACAAGGACGTTAAGGTTCCCGAAACTTGGGATGACCTCTATAACCTCATCCGTGTATTCTCCGATAAGAACATGGAGATCGGTCTTAACACAGGTCTTATGCAGTACATCATGTACCAGAACGATGTACCGTGGTATAAGGGTGATGACGTTGCAAGTGCCGGCATGGCTACAAACCTTGACTCGGACGAAGCACTTGACGCATTCAAGACAATGTGTGATTTCTTCACTCAGTATCAGCAGCCTTACACATACGACTTTGCAAACAGATTCAGAACAGGTGAGATGCCTCTCGGTATCGCAGACTATTCTCTCTATAACCAGCTTACCGTATTCGCTCCCGAAATCAAGGGCCTCTGGGAATTCGTTCAGCTTCCCGGCTCGCTCCGCAAGGGTATAGACGAAAACGGCGAGACTTACTCCTACATCGACCACACAGCTCCCGCAGGTGTCGGCTCCGTTCTTATCCTTAAACAGAAGGAAGAAAAGAACGAAAAGTACAAGGCTTGCTGGAACTACATCAAGTGGTGGACTTCTACCGAGATCCAGGGTATGTTCGGTAACGAACAGGTTGCTATCATCGGTACAGCCGCAAAGTATAACACAGCAAACAAGAATGCTATGCTCTCTCAGTCCTGGTCCGCTGACGAAAGACGTGCGATAGAGCAGCAGTTCGAATCTCTTGAAGGTACTCCCATGACTCCCGGTAACTACATCGTTGCACGTAACCAGCAGTTCGCGTTCCTCGCTGTTTACAACGACGGCGCAACTCCGGCTGATGCAATGCAGAGATACATTTCAGACATTAATAAAGAACTTAGCAGAAAGAGAGACGAGTATGACTTCCGTGTTCAGGAGCAGTCCCTCAGAGACTACCAGATGGAACAGGAAGAAAGACTTACTAACGACTCTAACCTTAATCCTAACGGAACACCCGTAAAGCTTGACTATCTCGGCTCGCTTGCGGATCAAGAAGAGGCAAGGAATGCGGCAAAGTAAGCCGTGTTCCCCCTTCGAAAAATTTAACTAAGGAGTGAATTAAATGTCTGAAAAGACGCTTGAAACAAATCAGCAGAAGCCCAAGCTGAGAAAAGACATGACAAAGTTTCAGTGGACTATCCGTAATATGAAAGTAAACTGGCGCGGATATGCGATGGTAGCCCCCTACTATATCATATTCCTCACATTTACCGTAGTACCGGTCATCCTCTCACTTATCCTCAGCTTTACGAACTTCAATATGCTCGAATGGCCGAGAATAGTTGGTCTTGATAACTACATGAGACTTATTCTCGATGACGATATCTTCCTTCTGGCTATCCAGAACACACTTATCTTCGCAACGATGACAGGTCCGTTCTCGTACCTCCTCTCGCTGCTCTTTGCATGGTTTATCAACGAACTGACTCCCAAGATCCGTTCGGTTGTAACTCTTATCTTCTATGCACCTTCTATCTCAGGTCAGGTATACCTTATCTGGCAGGTGCTCTTCTCCGGTGACCAGTACGGTTATGTAAACGGTCTTCTTATGAAGCTCGGTCTTATCAATCAGCCTGTACTCTGGTTCTCGGATGCGGACTATATCATGCCTCTGGTTATCGTGGTTGCCCTCTGGACATCCCTCGGTACATCCTTCCTCTCCTTCATCGCCGGCTTCCAGGTAGTTGACAAGTCTCTCTACGAAGCTGCAGCGGTTGACGGAATCAAGAACAGATGGCAGGAGCTCTGGTATGTTACACTTCCTACTATGAGAAACCAGATGATGTTCGCGGCTGTTATGGCTATCACCGGTTCATTCGGTTTCGGTGCGATCATTACCGCTCTGTGCGGATTCCCGTCCCCCGACTACTGTGCATGGACTATCATGCATCACCTTGAGGACTACGGTGGAGCCCGTTGGGAAGTCGGCTACGCTTCTGCGATTGCTACTATCCTCTTCATCATTCAGATCGCCGCAAACTCCATAATCAACAAAATGCTGTCGAAGGTAGGTAAGTGATATGAAAAAGATAAGATTCATAAAAAAACATCGTCTTAACCGATCTGCCGGCGGCGATATGGGTATTAACATTCTTCTTATAATATTCGGCGCATTCATGTTCCTTCCTATGGTGTATGCGATTTCTCAGTCGCTGAAGCCTCTCGATGAACTTTGGATGTTCCCTCCGAGATTCTTCGTTAAGAGCCCGACTCTCAAGAACTTCGGTGACCTCTTTAAACTCATGAGCACTTCATGGGTCCCCTTCTCAAGATACATATTCAATACTGCCCTTGTTGCCGTAGCCGGTACCTTTGGTCACCTGTTCGTTGCTTCAATGGCATCCTACGCTCTTACAAAGATCCCCTTCCCCGGAAGAAAGGGTATGTTCCAGCTCATTCAGAAGTCCCTGATGTTCCATCAGACTGTCGGTGCTATCTCCGGATACATCATCATGTCTGCTCTCGGTTGGGTAGATACATACTGGGCACTCATCGTTCCCGCATTCGGTTCAACTCTCGGTCTTTACCTCATGAAGCAGTTCATGGAGACCTCGGTTCCGGACTCTGTCCTTGAATCCGCAAGACTTGACGGTGCGAAGGAAGTTTCCATCTACTGGAAGATAGTAATGCCTATGGTTAAGCCCGCATGGCTGACACTTATAGTTTACTCGTTCCAGGGTCTGTGGAATACCGGTACATCCACATATATCTATTCAGAAGAACTCAAGACATTCAACTATGCTATTCAGCAGATCCTTGCCGGCGGTATCGTACGTTCCGGTGCGGCAGCTGCTTCAACGGTTATCATGATGCTTGTTCCGATCACTGTATTCGTTATCACACAGAGTAACATTATCGAAACAATGGCTTCATCCGGTATGAAAGACTAAGGAGGAAATAACGAATGAAGA
The DNA here is from genome assembly GCA_015065225.1 of Oscillospiraceae bacterium. GTDB lineage: Bacteria > Bacillota > Clostridia > Oscillospirales > CAG-382 > SIG622. The sequence continues at coordinate 13,680 of SVQR01000062.1, forward strand.
ATTTAAAAAGAATAGTACTCCTTATCGTATGCTTTGTCCTCACTCTCGGATGTATGCCCGTAAACGCCATAATCCCTTACTCGACATACACCTATGATATCGACGGACAGTATATGGAATCCCCCCATGCCTATGTACCTTATCAGGTCATTGACCAGGAGTACCTCGGTGTAACTCTTGCAAATCCCACAGACTTCTGTGTTGACTTTGAAAAGTTCATCTACATCTCCGATCAGGATACGGAAACAGGTTCTGTTGTTATCCTCAACGAAAAATTCAATGTTGTTGCTACCATCAGCACCTTTACAAACGAATGGGGCGTTCCCGATAAGATCATCTCTCCCGCGGCTGTTTTCGTAACTCCCACTAGAGCCGAAGATTATGCCGAAGGTGATGAGGCTCTCAACACAAAGACACTTTATGTCTGCGACTCCACACAGAACAGAATCCTTGTATTCGATGTTACAAATATTGACCCCGACCTCACAGCCGAGGAAAATGCAGCAAATATCGTTTACAATACAACTATCTATCAGCCCGAATCCGACGTATTCGCTGAAGGACATATCTTCAGACCTATCGCTGTTGCAGTCGATAAGGTAGGCAGAGTTTACTCCGTCGGTGAACTTACTCACCAGGGTATCATCTCCATGAATACTGACGGCTCATTCTTCGGCTTCCTCGGTGCTCAGACTCAGAAGACTTCCATTATGGATATCATCTGGAGAGCTTTCCAGACAGAGGAACAGAGAAGAAAGTCTATAAAGACGGTTTCCACAGAGTATAATAACATCAACATCGACGGTGACGGATTTGTTTATGCCACCACATCAACAATTTCCGATTCACAGCAGATGCAGGCTATCACCGGTAAGGACAAGAGCGGTACTTACGCCCCCGTAAAGAAGCTCTCTCCTCAGGGTGACGACGTTATGAAGAGAACAGGTTTCTTCCCGCCTTCGGGTGAAGTTACCGTTACTCAGATCGCCACAAACGATACAACCATCACAGGTGGTTCTACCGTTACAGACGTTGCTCTGGGCCCGAACGGAACATGGTCCATCATAGACGAAAAGAGATCAAGAGTATTTACATACGACCAGGAAGGTCGACTCCTCTACGCATTCGGCGATAAGGGTAACCAGCTCGGTAACATTCAGGCACTTGCCGCTATCGAGTATCACGGTAATAACCTTCTTCTCCTTGACAGCACAAACAAGAACATTACTGTTTTCAAGCGTACTTCCTACGGTGATGCACTTAATGATGCTATCGTTGCCAACCTCGAAAGAAGATATACCGAAGCGGAACAGCTCTGGGAGGATATCCTTCAGCTCAACTCCAACTTCGACATGTCTTACATCGGTATCGGTAAGTCCCTTTACAGAGAGGCTTCCACACTCTCCGATGACGATCCCAGAAAGATCGAGCTCTTCCAGGAAGCTATGGCTAACTACGAATATGCTTATGATACGGAAAACTGGTCAGATTGTTATCAGGATCTGAGAAAGATCTGGATCAAGAAGTACATCGTTCTTATTCCGATCGTTGCTATCGTTGCACTCTTTGCTATTTCCAAGTTCATGAAGGTTGTCGGAAAGACAAACAAGAAGGAAGAAGTTGTTAAGAAGAAGAGATCTCTCTGGAGTGAATATTGCTACGGTTTCCATGTAATGTTCCACCCCTTCGACGGCTTCTACGATATCAAGCATGAGTATCGAGCTTCCATCAAGGGTGCACTTCTGATATTTGCTTTCAACGTAATCGCATTTATCTATCAGTCCATCGGTCAGGGCTACGTTATGAACGCTGTTCCTGCTGACGTTTCCATCGTAATGTCCATCGCTTCCATAGCTCTTCCCGTTGTCCTCTGGACAGTTGCAAACTGGTGTCTCACAACACTCTTTGACGGTGAAGGAAGCCTTCGCGACATCTTTATCACAACTTGTTATTCACTGTTCCCGCTTCCTGCATTCATTATCCTTACAACTCTCTATTCCAACTTTATCACAGCTTCCGAAATAGGATTTGTATCACTGTTTGTAGGTATCGGTTACTTCTGGGTAGGCTTCCTGCTGTTCTTCGGCATGATGACCATCCACGACTATACATTCCTCAAGAATGTACTTACATGTATCGCTTCCATTGTTGGTATGGCGTTCATTATGTTCCTGGGATTACTCTTCTCCAGCCTTATCGGAAAGATATTCTCGTTCATCTATAACATATTCCAAGAATTGTCATACAGAGTATAGGAAAGGGGAGGTAAAAAAA
>SVQR01000255.1 GCA_015065225.1 Oscillospiraceae bacterium
TAGGCGAGGAAGCTATCTCCGGCATAGGACTTGTCGGCACTATAAATTCAATACTGACCATACTCTTTGCAACGCTGCCCTCGGCTGTGACAATACTTGTATCCCAGTACAGAGGTGCAAACAATGAGGACGGAGCAAGAAAATGCGTATCTCAATCGACGGTAATGGTAACTGTATTCGCCACAGTCATAATGGCGGTCATGCTTCTGTTCCCGGATCAGCTTTTCAATATATTCTTCTCAAAGGTAGAGCCCGGCGTGCTTGCTGAAGGTAAGAAGTATCTGTTCTATTCCGCACTGTCGATGCCGTTTTTCGGTATATTCCAGACGGGAGCCTGCACCTGCAGAGGCTACGGTAATAACAAGATACCGCTTTTTACATCTGTTTCCGGAAGTGTAATAGACGTTGTGCTTGCGTTTATTTTTATAATTCCCTTGAGAATGGGAGTTGCGGGTGCGGGCATAAGCCTTCTCATCGCAAGAATAGCGAGAGCAGCCTCGGTTATGTTCCTTGTATACAAAAATAACTGGTTCTGCACTCTCGATCAGCTTATACATATTGACTGGAAGTGTCTTGGTGCTATCGCAAAGCTGGGATTGCTTTCAAGCTCGGAATCGCTTATCGTTAACTTCGGTGCAACGCTCAAGATGAGATACATAGTTGAAGCGGGAACAGCACACATCACGGCAAACTCCATACATAACACCTTCTTCACTCTTGTTGCAGTGCCGATTTCCGCTCTTGCAACGGTAGCGATAACTCTTACCGGAAGATACATCGGTGCGGGTGAAAAGAACGAAACAAGGGTCATAATCAAAAAGATACTGTATGTCACCACAGCGATATATGGCTTCATGATGCTGTGTGCCCTCATCCTGTTTCCTCATCTTTACAAACTTTACACAGACAACGCGGAAACGCTTGCACTTCTGAACAAGATGATGGTCATCCATATAATAATGATGGTCATCGCAAATCCCTTTGTCAACATCATAACCAACGCTTTCAAAGGTGCGGGCGATGCCTGGTATTGCACTGTCATATCCGTCATCTGTATGTGGGTGGTAAATGTAGGACTCGGTATATTCCTCGCGGCGGACTTTGGTCTCGGACTCGGTGTTATCGGTTCACTTATATCCGGTAATGCATCGGTCATTGTCAAGAGCATAATATACTTCTTCAGATTCAGAACGGACAAGTGGATGAAAAAGAAGCTTGTAGAATAGGACAGATAATAAAAAATCGGAGGTCTTTCTTGGGTTACAGAGAAGCAACAGAAAATGAAAAACAGCGTTTTCTCGATGTCTGTGCCGAAGTACAGGCTCTTGGAGACGGTGTATTGGAATTTGACAAAAAGCATAAAAGAGTCATCCGCAGAAGCTCCCTTGAAGGCGGAAGCAACATCGGCGGGCTCGGTGAAAAGACAATGCATCTTGCCTTTAAGTATTTTTTTGAAGAAGATACAGACTTTCATGAGGTTGCTGTCGGAAGGCATTATGCAGATATCATGAAGAACGGTCACATAACAGAGATACAGACAAGAAATTTTTGCTCCTTCCGCAAAAAGCTTGCGGCGGTATCCGAGGATCACACGGTGACTGTGGTACATCCGATAATAAAGGAGAAGCACGTTTACTGGACAGATCCGGACAGCGGAGAGATAAAGGGCGGCAGAAAGAGTCCCAAACACGGTGACATATACGGGGTTTTCCGTGAGCTTGTGTACATACGCGAGCTTTTGCATCGTGAGAATCTCGGATTTTGCTTTCCTGTCATTTCCTGTGATGAATACAAGATACTCTGCGGTTGGGATGCTGAGAGAAAAAAAGGCTCGGTAAGGCTAAGGCTCATTCCGACGGAGCTTTGCGGCTTCTACGAATATGATACGGCATTTGCGTTTGCGCAGCTTCTTCCGAAGTCACAGGATGAATACATGACAGTAAAGAGCATTTCCGCCATGATAGGCAAAAAGGGACGTGAGGCATCGGCATTTGTGAATGTGATGATGTATCTTGACATACTGGAAAAGTGCGGCAAAGAGGGAAATGCAATAAAGTATATTTACGGAAAAAACTATTGAAACAGGTCAAAATACACTTTTTTACCGATAAATGTTTACAAAAAAGCAAGTTTCGGGGTTGCAATTCGCGAAAATATGTGTTATACTAATACCTGCGAAATTGCGTATGTTTTGCGCCCTGCGTTTCATGCATCACAAAGCGGAAACAATATTGCTAAACTATAGAAAGAGAATTGTGAGGTGTAGTAAGATGAAGCAGAATCTCCATCCCGAATACAACGAAGCAGTTGTAAAGTGTGCTTGCGGCAATACTTTTACAACCAGATCCACAAAGAGCGAACTCAAAGTTGATATTTGCTCCAAGTGTCATCCTTTCTTCACAGGAAAGCAGAAGCTCGTTGATGCAGGCGGACGTGTTGACAAGTTCAACAAGAAATTCAACCTTAACAAGTAAGGTAACAAAACAGCCCCGGAGATTTCCGGGGTTATTTTTTTGCCCGGACGCCCGGGCGGGCAGACTCGCGCACTGAGGTTTTGTTCAGACTTGGGGGTTGTTCCCGCGATGTACCATGTTTGCCGCCAAAGAATTCAAGAAATTCTTTAAAGTTCGTTATGCGAACTTAACAACTGACGGCGACAAACTCCTTCAAATTTGGGTTTGGCGAGGGGCAAATTCGCATATCAACGAATAAACATAGATTTGACCCTGACATTTTCAATAGTAGCTACCAAAGCACAAAAACCAATTGCTTGTTCGGACAAAATTTTTGCGAAAATGTCTTTTGC
>SVQR01000256.1 GCA_015065225.1 Oscillospiraceae bacterium
AATGATTATTTTAATTACAGGAGCATCGCATACAGGCAAAACTGCACTTGCCCAAAAATTGCTCGAAAAATATAAATATCCATACCTGTCAATAGACCATCTGAAAATGGGTTTAATTCGTAGCGGAAATACCGACCTTACTCCGATGAGCGACGATGACGAGCTTACGGCATATCTGTGGCCGATCGTTCGCGAGATGGTAAAGACGGCGATAGAGAACAAGCAGAATCTTATTGTCGAAGGGTGCTATATTCCATTTGACTGGAAGAAGGACTTTGAAAAGGAGTATCTCGACAATATAAGATATTACTGTCTTATCATGAGCGAAAGATACATTAAAGAACACTTTGCCGATATAAAGAAGTATGCGAGCGTTATAGAAGAAAGGCTTGATGATGAATGGTGCACTTTGGAGAGTGTGCTTGAGGATAATGCGGTGATGCTTGATAAAGCAAAAAAGTACGGCGCGGAATATATGCTTATTGATGATGGGTATGATGTGGATCTCGAACTTTAACAGATAAGTCCTATCCGCTTTAACAGTAAAGTATCATCACATTTTTTGGAAAGAGAAAAAACATGGAATTCAATAAAAAATTACAGGAATTGAGAAGGCAGAAAGGGCTTACGCAGGAGGAGCTTGCGGAGTCGTTGTATGTATCAAGAACCGCCATTTCAAAATGGGAATCCGGCAGAGGTTATCCGAATATAGATTCCCTGAAGTCAATATCAAAGTTTTATAATGTGACTATCGATGAATTGCTGTCCGGTGACGAGGTACTCAGCATTGCCGAGGATGACAGCAAGCAAAAGGAGATGTATTTCCGAAGTATACTTTTCGGACTTTGCGACCTTTGTGTCATCATATTGTTTTTTATTCCGTTGTTCGGACAAAAAACGGACGGTATTATACGCTCGGTATCGCTGTTCTCTCTTGAAGGTACTGCTTCTTATCTTAAGATATTGTATTATATACTCACTTGCGTTACCGCCGGATACGGTGTGATAACACTTGCCTTTCAGAACTGTCAAAAAGTATTTTGGTTAAAGAGTAAGAATATGATATCACTTATATTGAATATAGCTTCCGTGCTCTTGTTTATTATAAGCTCACAGCCTTATGTAGCATCTTTTCTGTTTATTTTCCTTATTTTAAAGGTATCAATGCTGATAAAACGGCAGTGATACGGAAAGTATCACATATGTGACAGGGCGTTTCTTGCGTTTTTCACGGTCTTTCTGTAAAGTGTATACAGGCGTTATGCCAAATACACAACAAGGAAGGTTTAGAAAATGAAAAAAGAAAACATTAAGTATCTGCGTATCTCCGTATGTATGATTTGTGCATTTGTATTATGGACAGTTTTGATCCGTTTTGCGGATGTACAGCCTGTCGGACCGCAAAACTCAAGTGTCGGTCTTGCATCTGTCAATGTATGGATACACAATATGACAGGTGTACATATGTGGCTGTATACCGTCACGGATTGGCTTGGTCTTGTGCCTGTATGCTTTATTTTCGGCTTCGGCATTCTGGGACTTTGCCAATGGATAAAACGAAAGAGTATCCGGAATGTCGATCACGATATCCTCATTCTCGGAGGATTCTATATTATTGTAACGGCGGCATTTCTTTTCTTTGAGAGCTTTGTTATAAACTACAGACCGGTACTTATAGACGGGGCTTTGGAAGCATCATATCCCTCCTCCACTACCCTGCTTGTAATGTGTGTTATGCCGACAGCAGCGATGCAGATCGGAAAGCGGATCAAAAACCGTATTTTAGGAAGATGTGCCGTGTATACAATAATTGCTTTCATTGCTTTTATGGTGGCAGGGAGATCGTTTTCCGGAGTTCATTGGTTTTCCGATATCATCGGCGGTTTGCTTTTGAGCGGCGGACTTGTGATGATGTACAAATACACTTGCGTCGCACTGAAATAACATTCAGGCAGCAACTGCACGTTTCTTGCATAAAAGCATACCCTATGATATAATACTCCCGAGGTGATAATAATGACAACGAAAGAAATACTTCTGAATCTCAGAACCAAAAAAGGATTGTCGCAGGAAGAGCTTGCGCAAAAGGTATATGTTACGCGTCAGGCAGTATCACGTTGGGAAACGGGTGAAACTGTCCCGAACACAGAGACGCTCAAGCTGTTATCTGCTTTGTTCGATGTGTCTATAAATACTCTTTTGGGCTCGCCGCAGAAGCTTATCTGTCAGTGCTGCGGTATGCCGCTTGAGGATGCTGTAATGAGCAAGGAAAAGGACGGTATCATCAACGAGGAATACTGCAAGTGGTGTTATGCGGACGGTGAATTTACATATGACAGCATGGATGATCTCATAGAGTTCTGCGCCGCACATATGGCAAACGAGCAGCACTCTCCCGAGCAGGTGCGTGAATATATGAAAGGTATGCTTCCACAGCTTAATTACTGGAAAAGATACACGGATATCGGTGGCGAGGAGCAATTCGACAAATTCAAGTCAGAGCTTATCGGGGAGATCAACGCACTTAATATTGAGGGAATGCCGGAGGTAAGATCTCTCAATGCACTTGTAGGCAGCTTTATCAATTCCGAATACAGAATATGCAACACAAAAACAAAGCTTCTTAATGATAACGCCACATATCTCGGAACACAGCTTGAAAGTGAGTTTGACGATAAAGTGTGTTTCGGAATAGTTGCAAATATGGAGTTTATTTTTGTATGCACTTACGGAGAAGGTGGAAGTGATCCGGAAGTTGTGTTGTATAAAAAAAGATAATT
>SVQR01000257.1 GCA_015065225.1 Oscillospiraceae bacterium
GAGATGTTGGTAAAGTAATCACTGTAGCCGCCGATGCGGACAACAAGATCCTTGTACTGCTCGGGATTCTGCCTTGCTTTCTCGAGAGTCTCCTTGTCCGTGACATTGATCTGTATCTCAAAGCCGCCTCTTTCTATGAAGGTCTTTATAAGTGCCATCATATTATTGCAGGAAGCGGATGTAAAGCTCGACTTTGAGAATTTCATGTTTACAGCAACTCCGCCTATCATCTCGGCGTGCGACCACTTTGTTGAGGATAGTACGGATGCCGTAGGTCCGCAACTTTCTCGTCCCTGACATGGTCCCGAACCGTCTGCAAGAGGAAAGTGCGCAGTTCTTCCGTCAGGTGTCGCTCCCGTGTTCCTACCGAAGCGTTCGTGCTGTATCCAGCAGAATACACTTGGAATAAGCCTGCCGTTTTGGAATACGGGAGTGTACTTTTTACATTCCTCAACGATAAAATCCTTGATGATTGTAAAAAGGTTGTCTATGTCATCGTTGTCGTTGCCGTATTTGGGTATCTTGTTGAGTATGTGCTGACGCAATTCCTCATTGCCTTCAAAATTCTCGTCAAGTATCTTTTTGTACTGCGTGACGGTCAGCTTCTTTTCCTTGAATATAAGCTCGTTTATCGCATAAAGAGAATCCACGACATTCGGTACACCGACAAAGCTGGGCATTATCCAGTTGTATCTTCCGCCGCCCTTTTCTATGTCAAGCCCGCTTGCAAGACAGTCGTTAACAAGACAGGACAACAGCGGATTCATGGAGACCTTGCCTCTGTCGGTACGCTTTTTGTTCTGATCTTCAAAGTTGTTCTTTATATGTACGGAAAGACCGTCGAAATATGCCCTTAAAAGCTCATCAAAGCTGTCGTAGTCCTTATCCATAACATCAAGCAGCTTCTGAGCCATATTGGTATAGGGCGATGCCACCCACACATTTGAGCATGCTATCGGCGTTATCTCAACGCAGGTGCTGTGGATGTACATCCTCGCATCCTTTTCGGGGATGCCGTAGTACATAAGTCCTTTTGCGATGGTGTCGTCACCGAATATCGCAGGATGGGATCTTCCGTGGGAAAGTATCCCGCAGGCTGTCTTTAAGTACTTGTCCGGAATTTCCTTGCAGTAGCAAAGACCGACTCCCGGATATACAAGACGGATATCGTCTATCACCTGCATACACATTTCCGTAAGATCGTTGGCGACCGCACTTCCCTTTTCATCCTTGCCGCCCACCATATAACCGTTTGCAAGTCCCGCCATGACTCTCATGTTTATCTGTATTCCGAGAAGATCAAGAAGCAGCTGTGCAAACTCTTTGGTAATCTTTCCTTCTTCAATATCCTTTTTATAGAAGGGATAAAGGTATCTGTCGGGACGTCCGAGCTGGAACTGACGGTCGCCGCCGAAACGATAAGGATCAAAGCACAGAGCATGAGTGATAAAATGTGCCGACTGTACAGCCTCATGGAAGCTATCCGCGGGATTTGCGGGGACTTTTCTGCATATGCGTGCGATCTCGAGAAGCTCTGCTTTTCTTTCGCTGTCAGATGTTTCCTCAGCGAGCTTTTCCGCTTTTGCCGCATAGTTTTCCGAATGCTTTATAACGGAGTGAAGTACCGACTTGCAACAATTATAAAAGGGCTTTTTGCTCTCTTCGCAGTTTTCAAGATATCCGTCAATCCTACGGCAGATACCGAGAAGTCCCTCGCTTAGCACAAGATCGTAATCTATCGCCATATGGGAATCCTGACCGAGTATCTTGTTTGTAACGAACTCTGCGGCATATGGGCGCAAGACTTCCTCCCACTCACGGCGTTTCTCATTGGGTAAAGCCTCCGATCTGTTGCCTACGATAAGCTCACCGTCGGCGATCGGTGTCGGGAGCATTGACATGGCGTAGTCGTAAGCCTCGGCGTAGCGTTCTTCCTGAAGTGTCTTTGTGCTGTCCTTGTAAACTTTATAAAAATGATATGGGAAATGATCTCTTTCAATAAAGGGGCGCACCGCAAGGGCACGCAGGGATTCGATTCTTTCCGTATTTGTCATAATAACACCTCCGTGTAATGGATATACTTGCATTATAGAGGTTTTTCTTTTAATTTAATAGTACTATTGTATCAAAAAAATGTAAATTTCTATCATTAGGGAAGTTTCGACAGGCAGTCGGGAAGCCCCGACAGGCAGACTCGCGCACTGAGGTTTGGTTGACGTTCGGGCTTTTGTTCCCGCGATGTACCCCGTTCGACCGATTGAGGGCTTGGGAATGCATAATGCATAATATAATGAATGATGAATAATGAATAATGAATGATGAATAATTGAGGATGAAAGCTACGCTTTCTTGAATTGATTGTATCGCCCTTTGGGCGTATCCCTCAGTCAGCTTCGCTGACAGCTCCCTTTAGGCAAGGGAGCCTATATAATAGCGCACCACAGTGCCAAATTAGCACAAACCAAAAAAGTTCCAAGTAAATCAAACACTTCAATCAAGCAATAAAAGCTACAAATTATCGCAAGCCCAAAATTGCGGCAGCGAAACTTAGGGGTTTAAGGGGGGGACACCCCCCTGGGCGTAAGTTATCGACCAACTACCAACAGAAGAATACGCTCGCAAGTCGCACCCAGCACCCCCACGGGGTACTTAGGGGCAACGCCCCTGAGCGGCGGTTTTTTTGCTTACTTTTTTTTCGCTGTTGAAAAAAAAGTAAGGCCCTCGCCGGCAAGGCGAAAGATAGCAA
>SVQR01000063.1 GCA_015065225.1 Oscillospiraceae bacterium
TTATAGGGTTTTCCTTCTTCCTCGTGTGCCTTGTGTTCTGCGAGAACATCGTTCCAATGGATATAGGCGTTTTTGTTTACTCCCATTTCACCGACTTCGCCAAGCTCGGACAGCTTTTTCTTTGCCACCTCTTTTGTGGGAAGTGTGTCATATGGGATCCTGACAGTATCGTTTAATACTCTTACCGGTACTTCCTTCCACTCCTTGATGCTCTTGAATGCTCTTACCGCATCAAAGCCTGCCCTTGCACCGAGCTGCTTGTAAAGAAAGCTGTTGCCCGTAGTCTTTCCGTTGGGAAGTCTGGGACCCTGGTCGCCCTCAAAGCCGTTCCAGAAGCCTGTTATTGCACCTGTTTCCGCTTCCAGCATATCTACCATTACACCGCACCAGTCTCGGGTTATTTCAAGACCTCCGGCACAAGCGGTATTATGGCAGGCGTAGTGGATCATATTTGCGATAATGCTTCCGTCATCACCCTTGAAGGAGATGACCGTCATTTTCGGATCTCTTATTCCCCACGGATTCTGACCGAGAGCGATCTCGCCGTTTTCCATTATCTCTCGTCTGTTCATACCGACATCGCTGTCGGTTTCGGCAACTCCCATTTTTGCGCTTGTGAGATTTGCCTTTGCCTTTTCAGCAACTTCCTTTATACCGGGCTTCAGGATATTTTCGATATAATCGTAATCCACCTCACCCCAACCGGACTTTATACTTGTATTGGGACCGGAATGTGTATGTGTACAGCTTATTGTCACATGATCGGGAGCGATATCCGCCGCCTTGCCCGCAATGGTACGAAGCTCCCATGTAAGGTCGGGATTCATCGCACAGTTATCGCAGGTTATCATAAGTGCGCTTCCCTCGTCCGATGTAAGAAGCACGGCGGTAGCATTAAGATTGTCGGCAACGCTCTCTGCCACGCGCTTACGGGGATAGCCGTAAAGAAGTGTACCGAGCGGTGGCGTTATATCGGAGCGAGCCGCACCGCATTTGAGATTTGACATAAAATACCACTCTTTCTTTAAATCACACGTTCTTTTGTTTTATTTAAAATTTTTCGTTATATACTCATAACTCATCCTGATACTCTCAAAGGGATCTCCCTTACAGGTATCCTGCTCGACAACGTAGGTCTTGATACCTGCCTTGTCCGCTTCTTCCATAATACCCTCGAAATTAAGATTGCCGTTGCCGACCTCGCAGAAAGTCTGGGTATCTTCCATTTCCATATCTTTGAGATGAAGGACTTCAATTCTGCCTGCGAGCTTCTTTATCCAGTATCTCACATCTCCGCCGCCATGCTGTACCCAATAAGTATCAAGGATGAAGTTGAAGCTCTCGTCAAGCTCGTTTACGAGTCTGTCCATAAGACGAACGCCGCCGATCTTGCGGAATTCAAAGCTGTGGTTGTGATAACCGACGGTAAAGCCCTTGCTTGCCGCATACTCTGCAAACTCATTCGCTTTTGCGATAAACTTTGTAATATTTTCCGGGCAATCTCTCCATTCGGGAGGCATATATCCTATGCCGATATTCTTTGCGCCGATAGCGGTATGCGTTGCAAGGAGAGCTTCCGGATCACCGAGTATCTGCGACCATGCGGAGATAGTACCGCACTTTGCCGCCGTAAGTCCCGCCTCTTTTGCAAGAGATGCGAACTTTTCGGGAGTGAGATTGCACATTGACGCCGGCTGAATGTGGTTATAGCCAATCTCTTTTATCTTTCTGAAACCTTCTCTGACACTTTCTTCGTCTGTCATTTCGTTTCGCAATGTGTAGATCTGGATGCCGAGATTTTCTATCATTTTTGGTTACCTCCGGTTGATTATTAGAAGTTAGGAACTACCTCCTATTCTCTTTCCATTTTGCATTATATCACCTTCTTCTCTCTGTTTCAACCCTATTTCTTCCCATAAAATTCCCAAAAATTCACGAAGTTTTTTATTGACAAAACCAAAGTATCATGCTATACTTTCCGCAGGAGGTGACAGTATGCTTTACCAAAAATTGCTTACGGGGGATACGCCTTATCACGTTGGCGTCCATACTGCGGAGATATCCGTGGGATTTCAGGAGCACAGACACCCCGAGGCGGAGTTTATATATTGCTTTGACGGCGTTTACAGCATAGCCATTGATAAGGTCGTATATACGGTAGGCAAGAACACGCTTGCACTTGTCCCGCCTATGGCGTCCCACGAAATTATAGGTCGAAAGGAATCCAACACCAAGCTTGTAATAGAGGCAGGTCCGTCTCTTTTAAAGCGCAATTTTGATATTTTTTCAAAAACACGCTTTGTTTTAAATGTCGTGACCCTCGAGGATGGTAACCCCGAGCATGAAGCGTTGAAGTCTCTTTTTTGCGAAACGGCAGAACTTTTGCCGCAGAAAAGTCAGTATTCCGAGCTTATGATAACCGGAAATATATACAAAATCTTCGCTGTTATTTTGTCCCAATTCACAGAAATTTCCGCAGAGGTGACTAAGGATATGCGTGCCGTCGCAAACATCGAAAAGGCATTGGATCTTATACACAACCGCTATGCCGAGCCGATAACCGTAGACATGGCAGCAGAACTCACGGGCTACGGCAAGAGCAACTTCTGTAAGATATTCAAAAATATCGTCGGCGATACATTCCACAATGTTCTTAATCGTCAGAGGGTGGAGAACGCCTGCATTTATCTTGACGAGACCACCATGCCGATAGCAGAGATAGCGTCGGCAGTAGGTTTTTCGGAGGCAAAGAGCTTTTGCAGAGTGTTCAAGAGCGTTACCGGGATGACTCCGGGAGAGAGAAGAAAGAGATAAGAGATTTTTAGGAACCGTGGAACAGGAGCCGGAAACCGGGAATGTTGGAAGCTTCACTTCCTTCTAATGATTTGCACGAGATAAATTTACAACAGACTTGAGGACTTTGCGTAAACTTGTATCAAATTGAATTATCTTTATACGCCAAAGTCCTGATCTATAGTTTCTGCTCCCTAACCGAAGTTTTCAGAGATACTCAATTAAGAATTATTTTTGACAGAAACAAGAAACTACATTATTGAAGAAGGTGCAAACCTCACAACCATCCGCGAGGTCGCATATAAGGAAGACGGAACTGTGAAGATTCTATAAAGTATGCTCTGTTCTGTTTTCGGACATTTTACCTGATATCCTGTCCGTATCCGGTGTTGATTTTCGCGTTTTTTTCTGCTACAATACGAATATCTTTAATCAATACCAACAACCTTTCACGGAGGATATATTATGAATCTCAGAAAAGAAAACGACAGATTGGTCTATACAGGCGATGTCAATGAAAAGCTGTCCTGGGGTTGGGTGCAGTTTCCCTGGCTTTATAAAATGAGAGACGGCAATATCGGTCTTTATATACATGATGCCGCAGACTCATGGGCGGTCTTTGACGGCGGTGAGACTACGGGAAAATGGCTTGTTTCCGAGGACAAGGGAGCTACCTGGAGAACTGCGACTCCCGAGGACAGAGCCATGATGGGAACTCAGCTTCCAAACGGCGACATTCTTCGTTCAATGCCCAATCCTTCGATGGATATAACAAATGTAAAGGAGTCACCGTCCACCTTCGGCAATTACCATATCCCGACGGATGATCTTTCACCGAAGAAGCCCGAATGTGACGATATGCTCCCGAATCCCATAACATATTGCTGTAACATCTTCGGCGACATAAGCAAGGTATATATGCTTGATTCAATTCCCGACAAGCTCTGCGACAAGAGATTCTCCTTCTACAGACTCAAAAATGGTGAATCGCGCGGAAATATCACATATTCGGATGTGGACTGGAAATACCGTACCACGGTAAGCTTCAAGCCGAACAGAAACGGAAATGACGTATGGCTGTACGGTGCGGGACTTGCAAGCTGTCGTACGCCGATAGTCGCCCCCGACGGATCGCTTTATATCGCACATTACAGAGAAAACGGTACAAATCCCTTCACCGGAGTATATGAGGGAACGACAAACGCCTATTTCCTTCGTTCCACCGATAACGGTGAGAGCTGGCAGATAGTGGGATATATTCCGTATAAAGAGCCGGACACGGAAAAAGATCCTCTCGCATATCTGAAGAAGGGCTTTGATGAGCCGACCATAGCCTTCATGCCTGACGGATCGGTGCTGTGTCTCCTTCGCACCTGCGATGTATTCCTCGGCTCTCCCGAATGGGGACCCACATACATCACGCGCTCCTTTGACGGATGCCGCACCTGGACAAAGCCTGAATATTTTACGGACAGAGGCGCGCTTCCTCAGCTCCTTCAGCTAAAGAACGGCGTAACTCTCGCTGTCATCACACGACCGGGAATATACGTTTACGCAAGCGAGGACAACGGCAGGACATGGAACGCTGTCGTGGAAGTAATGACGGACAAGGACAGAAGCGTTCTTGCAAACAATCCTCCCAAAAAGCCGAACTTCCATCAATGGGCGGGCAGCTGTTGCAACTGTACGATACTTCCTCTTGATGATAACAGCGCGATACTCGCATACAGCGATTTTTATGTTGAGTGCGAGGACGGCATAAAGCGCAAGGGTATTCGCACCGTGGAGATACATACAAAATAACACGGTCATATTTTAAATACGGAAAATACAAAAAGTCTCCGGCAACAAAACGCTGTCGGAGGCTTGCTTTTTTATTCGTTTGTATTTACAGCTTAAGTCCAAGCTCGCGCTCTATAACCTTTCCATCTTCCATAAAAACACGGGGAACTCGTTTTGATACGGCACAAACTATCTCATATGGGATAGTTCCCGCATATTCGGCAAGGGATTCTACGGGGTTATTCTTACCGAAGATCTCCACCTCATCGCCAACCTCACTCTGCGGATAGTCGCCGAGATCTATCATACACATATCCATGCAAATTCTGCCGAGGATCTTTGTTTTTCCATACGGCAACTGCAATGCACAACCGTTTGAAAGGCTTCTGAAAAGTCCGTCGGCATAGCCTATCGGAAGTACTCCGACACGCTGTCGTCCGCTTGTGGTGAACAGCCTGCCGTAGCTTATACTTGTATCTTTGTCAAGTACCTTTATCGTGCCGATGACAGTCTTTTCGCTCATAACAGGGAGAAGTCCCAGCTTTTTGGCGTATTCACCGTAGCCGTAGGTCAGAAGTCCCGGACGTACCATATCCAAATATGTCTCCGGATAGTTTGCGAAAGCTCCTGAATTTGCGCAGTGACGTATACGGAAGGTTACACCCTGCTTTTCAAGCGCAGATATCACAGACATGAACAGGTCAAACTGTTTCATTGTGTATTCTCTGTTTTGATCACCGATCTCGTCGGATACGGCAAAGTGGGTAAAGATCCCCTCGACATCAAGATTGGGAAGTGACACCGAGCGCGCTATTGCTTTTATGCACTCGTCAAAATGTGAATCCGCACAAAGGAATCCCAGCCTTGACATTCCCGTATCAAGCTTTATGTGTATCTTCAGCTTTTCACCGAGCTTTTCCGCTTCTGCCTGATATTCATATGCCTTCGCCTCACAAGTGACGGTCTGTGTTATGCCGTATTTTATCAGTTTATCCACCTGTGTCGGAGGGGTGTGTCCCAATATAAGCAGGGGAAGTTCAACACCGCCGATGCGCAATTCCTCCGCCTCATCAAGACTTGATACCGCAAGATAATCCGCCCCCAGCCTTGCGAGAGTTTTGGATATACGCAAAGCTCCGTGACCGTAAGCATCCGCCTTCACAACACCGAGAAACTTCACATTCCTTCCTGCTTTTTCTCTTATAGTTCTGTAATTATGTGCAAGGGCATCGAGGTCTATCTCCGCCCAGGTTCGTTTAAGATCTGTCATATTGCTCCTTTAAAACGGAAAAGTAAAATATTAATGGACAATTGTCAATTGTTTCCTCAATGTGCATCAAACCAGGAGTCCGCTATCTTCACTTCCACGCTCAGCGGAACAGCCATCGTTGCCGCACGCTCCATGCAGCTGCGAAGAAGCTCTGCCGCCTTTTCCGCATCCTCTCGTTTTGCCTCAACTATCAGTTCGTCATGTACCTGCAGAATGAGCTTTGCATCAAGTCCCGATTCTGCAAGAGCTTTTTCCGCTTTTACCATCGCCATCTTTATTATATCCGCGGCTGTACCCTGGATAGGAGTGTTCATGGCAAGACGTTTTCCGAGTGCCTGCAAGGTCTTTTTCGGACTCTGAAGTTCGGGAATGTTCCTGCGTCTGCCATAGAGTGTCGTTACATATCCGTCGGATGCGGCGTTTTCGCAAAGCTCATCAAGATATCTCTTTACACCGGGGTATTTTGCAAAATAACCTTCGATGTATGCTGCAGCTTCCTTTCTTGTGACTCCTATATCACCCGCAAGAGAAAAGTCGGATATTCCGTAAACTATGCCGAAATTTACTGCCTTTGCACTCTTACGCATTTCGGGGGTGACATCCTCTTTCGCAACGCCGAACACCTGTGATGCTGTGGTGGTATGAATATCGCCGCCCTCAAGGAAGGTGTTTACCATGGTCTCATCATTCGACAGTGCCGCAAGGATACGAAGCTCTATCTGAGAATAGTCGGCATCAATAAGACAATGACCGCTGTCCTTTGCGACAAAGAACTTGCGAAGCTCTCTTCCTTCGGGAGTCTTTATCGGAATATTCTGAAGATTCGGCTCTGCGGAGGATAAACGTCCTGTTTGCGTGTAGGCATGCTTGAAGTTAGTCCTTAGCCTTCCATCGGGAGAAAGTGCCGCAAGAAGTCCGTCTCCGTAGGTGGATTTCAGCTTTGATACCGTTCTGTAGTCAAGTATCTCATTTATTATCGGATGATAGGAACGAAGATGCTCAAGAGTATCCGCATCGGTAGAAAATCCGCTCTTGGTCTTTTTCATACCGGAAAGTCCCAGCTTTTCAAAAAGCACCTCTCCGAGCTGCTTTGGAGAATTTATGTTGAACTCGCATCCCGCAAGCTCATATATATTTGCTTTTCTTGTCTCTATACGTGCTTCAAGCTCGATATTATAGTTTTTAAGACCTTCCGCATCAAGTGCCATGCCTTCCTTTTCCATTCTCGCAAGAGTAAGCGCAAGCGGAAGCTCCGTCTCATAGTACAGCTTTTCTGCTTTGTGTTCGGAAAGCAATCCCTTGAAGTACTCGTAAAGATAAGGCATTGCATTGAGAAGTGCAAAGTTGTTCTGCACTTTGTCGTTTCTGTCCGCGCTCTCGCTTTTTGCAAGTCCCGAGAGATTCTCAGGCTCGTTCTTTGCGGAAGGATCGCAGATGTATGCGGCAAGCTTCAGATCGAAGATGCAATTCTCTATCTCAATATCCTTTTGCAAAAGCAAAGCTGCCGATGCCTTTGAATCATAAAGTACGCACTGTGCCTTTTTGCCGAATACCGCACGAAGATTCTCATCGGTTGAAGGTATTATATATTTCTTTCCGTTGTCGATGTATATCTTACCGTTCTCAATATCCGGACAGACATAAAGCACCGAGCCTTCCGTTATATCAATACTGTCGGCACACTCATAGTCGGTAAACTTCTTATCCGTATCTGCGGGAACGTCATTTCCTTCGCTTGTGCCGTCAAGACCGAATCGTGTTATAAATCCTCGAAGTTCAAGGTCGGAAAACAGATCATAAAGCCTTGCCTTGTCCGCTTCCTTTCTTTCAAGAGCCGCAAAGCCGAGATCCAGCGGCACTTCACGGAATATTGTCGCAAGCTCGTAGCTCAGATACGCCGATTCCTTGCCGCCCTCTATCTTCTCTTTCATCTTCGGTGAAAGTGATGAGTCGGCATAGCCCTCATAAAGTCCGTCAAGGCTTCCGTATTCACAAAGGAGCTTCAGAGCAGTCTTTTCGCCCACACCGGGAATTCCGGGGATATTGTCCGAGCTGTCCCCCATCAGAGCCTTAAGATCTATCAGCTTTTCGGGAGCAAGTCCCCCGTAATTTTCCGCAAACTTCGCCTTGTCGTAAAGTACTGTCTCGGCATTTGTCGCAAGAAGTACACGGCTGTTGTCGGAAATAAGCTGCAAAGAGTCCCTGTCCCCCGTCAGTACATAGCACTCGTATCCGTTCTCGTCCGCAAGCCTTGAAGCCGTACCGAGAATATCATCAGCCTCATAGCCTTCAAGTGAGAGAACATGAAATCCCAACCCCTCGGAGATATCCTTCACAGGCTGAAGCTGCATTGCAAGCTCCTCCGGCATCCCATGACGGTTAGCCTTATAAAGCGGATACTTCTTATGCCTGAAGGTAGGCGCACGAAGGTCAAAGGCAACACCGACACCGTCGGGAGAGAGCCCTTCCACTGCTTTCATTATGATGTTGACAAATCCGAATATGGCATTTGTAGGTCTGCCATCTCTTGTGGAAAGAGGTTTTACACCGTAAAAGGCACGGTTGAGGATGCTGTTGCCGTCGATGACGAGAATTTTTTTGGTAGACATAGAACTCCTTTTTCAATTTGGTATTTCTAAAAACTTGTTATAGGGTATAGGATATAGGATTAATGGAAGTATGGAAGCTTCGCTTCCTTCAGATAATTAAAATGAGATACAATCAAATGGAGATTTTTGCGGGTATTTGTATCGAATTTGATTATCTTTGTACGCAAAAAACCTCGTTCCCTAAATCCTTTT
This sequence comes from Oscillospiraceae bacterium, assembly GCA_015065225.1. GTDB lineage: Bacteria > Bacillota > Clostridia > Oscillospirales > CAG-382 > SIG622. Next base: position 8,647 of record SVQR01000063.1, read on the forward strand.
ATGAAAAATGAGTTTTCAGAACTTACCAATTATCAATTGTTAATTATTCAAACAGTATTCCCTTAAAACAAAGATTAGGCTTATCATTATCATAGTCCCAGCTATGATGCGCACCTCCGTTGCAGAAGCGACAATGTTCGCAATTCTTGCATTCTTCGTTTCTGTCGGAGAGATTTTCGCGGAATACTTGGAATCCGTTTTCCCAGACGTCTTTGAAGTTGTCCCTGAGAATGTGTCCCTGGACAAGCTCCGGGCGTCTTTCTATATCAAGGCAGGCGACTATATTGCCGTTTGCCATGATGCTTGCGACGTTTATGCCCGCGGTGCAGATAAAATACCAGTCGCGCACAGTCCTTTCGTATTCAAGTCCGAGATAGTGGCTGCAGCCGTATTCCAAAGGATAGCCTTCAAGGCGTTTTTCACGGATGTAGTTTATGAGATATCTGTATTCGTCGGGTGTGAGTTCAAGTTCGGGGTGGTCGTTGGCTCTGCCCATAGGCTCTATGTTGATGACACGCCATGAGTCTATCTCAAGCCCCTTCATTATCTCGAAAAGTTCGGGAAGCTCACCTATATTGCGGTGATTTACAACGGTGGTCACCATTATGTTTTGGAACTTTCCGACCTTTGCAAGTGCGTTTATGCCTCTGATGGCAAGATCGTACGCACCTTTTCTTCCCCGAAGCTCGTCATGGGTGTCACGAAGTCCGTCTATACTTACGGATACCGTCTTCATGCCGACCTCGTGAAGTCTTTTTGCAACATCGTCATCAATGAGAGATGCGTTCGTGGTCATGCCCCAGCGGTAACCGAGCTTGTTGGCGTAATCCATGATCTCAAAGAAGTCACGGCGAAGGAGCGGCTCGCCTCCGGTGATATTCAGCTGGAAGGAGGAGATATCCATATCGTGTTTTATGTCGTCAAGTATCTTTTTATACTGATCAAGAGTCAGCTCAGGCGGACATTCATGTTCTCCGCAGCGACTTCCGCAATGGATGCAGAACTGATTACATCTGAGAGTAAGCTCCAGAAACAGGTGTCTTAGCGGAGGCTTTTTTATTATTGAGTCGCGGTACTGTGCAAGCTGTTCGAGATGCTGTTTTTTTACTTCATGTACTTTGTTCATTGTAAGCTCCGATGATCGTTATGTGTAGTTATTCCGTAGGTTCTTCTTCCGCGATTGGAGGGCCGTAGACATCCACAGGCTCGTTTTCCGCGGGATCGAACTCTTCCATATTCGGAGGACCGTATATAGGCTCGGGAAGATCATATTCCCCGGTTATCTCCTCATCTGCTGGCGGAGGACCGTATATACACTCCGCATCGTTTTTTCCCGGATCTTCGCATCCGGATATCATTCCCGTAAGGGCAACGGATGCCATTGCAAGGGCGAGTGCTTTGTTCTTCTTCATGTGACGAGTCTCCTTTTTATTGAAATTCCGTACAGGGATATCATTTCATGTAAGGTCTACTTTATTATAATGGGATCTACATAGTAAGGACCGTACAGCACTATGTTCACCGTAGGATCGTGCGGAAACCGTATATGCTCCGGAAGGTCTATCCCGTCCGCGCCTATGACTATGTTGTTGTCCTCAAGTATCTGCATGACGGCAGCGAGTTCTTCGCTTGTAAGTGTGGCTTTTATCTCTTCAAGTTGTTCCTTGTCTATGTGACATCCGGTAAGCGACCCCGTAAGGGCAAGAGATGCCATCGCAAGGGAGAGTACTTTGCTTTTCTTCATGTGACGAGCCTCCTTTTTGTTGAAGTTCCGTACAGAGATATCATTTCAAGCCGGGGAACGGAACCACGTTGGGATTGATGTCCGGCGCCACGATGGGCTTGTCCGGCGTCACGATGGGATCGTCAGGCATAACGATATAGGGACCGTACAGTACTGTGCTCATCATAGGATTTTTCATAATAAGCTGTATATGCTCCGGGAGGTCTATCCCGTCCGCGCCTATGACTATGTTGTTGTCCTCAAGTATCTGCATGACGGCAGCGAGCTCTTCGCTTGTAAGCGTGGCTTTTATCTCTTCAAGTTGTTCCTTGTCTATGTGACATCCGGTAAGCGACCCCGTAAGGGCAAGAGATGCCATCGCAAGGGAGAGTGATCTTTTCTTTTTCACGGTTCTTACCTCCGAATATATAGTTATACATAGTTATTATATCACAGCTTTTCGGGAATTTCAACAATACGGCGAAAGTTTTTATGTAAAATCGTATCTTTTTTGTAAAAGCGGTGCGGAATATCAAAAAATATCAACCGCCGCAGATCAAAATATCTCTGTTGACAAAAAAAGGAAAATGAGGTATAATGGACAGTATATGAACACCGCACAAAAAAGAGTGCGAAAGGAGTGTTTGTGATAACAAGAGGCTACAGCACAAAATATGCAGAAAGAGAGATCGGCAATATAATAAGCGCACCGTTGTCTCTCGGAGCAAAGGACTATGACGCTTCAAAGGAAGCACTTACCTTCCCCGACGGAAAATATATCTGGTTCGGCAACTACACACGAAATCATTTCAGACGTAATATGGATATATCCGCAGATATGACATCCGTACGCATGGAGTTCTTCTGCGACAACAGGTTTACCCTTTATATAAACGGCAACATTGCCTATGAGAGTACAGATTACTTTCCGATAGGAGAGAGAGTTACCACGGGTATTGTTGATATTACTGAGTATTTCAAAGAAGGCACCAACAAAATAGCGATAATCGCATATCAGACAGGTACATTCGACAGATTCCTCTCTGCGATGCGCGGTGCTTTCGAGATAGTATGCGGTGACAAAAAGGAATATATCGGTACGGATAAGGAATTCCTTCGAGTACAGGTATGCTCCTTTTGGGACAACAAAGAGGACGAAGGCTGGGAGACTGCCGACACATGGCGCGGAAGCTCACGAGCCGAAGAATACCCGGCTCATCCTTCGACGCTCAGACGCTCATTCTATATAAAAAAGAATATCGCTATTGACAAAAAGGATATAAAAAAGGCTGTCCTTCGTTCTACAGCATTCGGACTTTACGTTCCGTACATAAACGGCGAAAAGGTAACGGAGGACAGATTCCTTCCCGGTGCTATGGACGGTGCGAAGGAGTATAGGGAATTCGACATTACCGAAAAGCTCCGTGACGGTATGAATACTGTCGGTGCAATGATAGGCAATGGCTGGTACAACTGTACTGCATACGGCTGTCTGTTCTTCAACAGGCTTGCATTTGCCGCAGAGATAGAGCTTACACTTTCAGACGGCACAAAAAAGATCATCCCCACCGACGAGAGCTGGATATGTCACAATACACCGCTTTATGAGGATGATATACAGTTCGGTGAAAGATACGACGCAAGACTTGAAATAAAGGATTGGTGTATGCCGACAAGCGATAATACCGACTGGGTAAATGCGGAAAAAGTCGGACTCCCCCATAAACAGTATGTACTTCAGAATTATCCCCCGATAAGAGTTACGGATACTCTCGGACACATAAAGAAGTGGGATATCGGCAATAACCGTATAATGTACGATTTCGGTTCGAACAATGCGGCACGTGCAAGGCTTACCGTAAAGGGCGCAAGATGCGGTGACAAATTAAGAATAAGATATGCGGAAAGAATCCCAGACGGCGAGCCTCATCTCGGAGTTTACGGTGATGTGTTCTATATCTCCGACACCTTCGTTGACGGCAGTGCAAGAGGTGCTCTGAGAAACTGCGATGTCTATATCTGCCGCGGCGACGAGGCAGAGGTATACGAGCCGATGTTCGCCTATACCGGATTCAGATATATCTATGTGGAATATCCGGAAGGCTTTGACACGGACAAGATAGAGGTGGAAGCAAGAGTTATCCACAACGATCTTGAGATATGCGGAAAAGTCAACACATCCTACGAGCCTTTGGCACATATATGGGAGATGATACAGCGTACGTTTCTCAGCAATGTTGTCGGAGGCCCCACAGACTGTCCCACAAGAGAGAAGAACTTCTGGAACGGCGATATACAGATATTCTGTTATACTGCGATGTGGATGTGCGATGTCAACGACTTTTTATCAAGGTGGACACATTTCGGAAGAAAGATAGAGTATAACGTATACGGTTGGGAGGACGAGGAATATGTGCTTCCATATAAGCTTTACGGATTTTACGGAAATACCGATATACTCCGCACAAAATATGACACCATGCTTGCACTTATAGAAAAGCGTGAAAAAAACTATAACGATAACGGAGGGTTCCCTCCGAAAAGTGCAAGATACAGAGACCATCTTTCCATAACAAATGTAAGTCACGACTTTTTTGCTTTTTGCTGGCACGCATATATGTATAAACAAATTGCGGAGATATCCGAAATACTCGGATACGGTGAAAAAGCGAAGGAGCTTTTCGGAAAATGGGAAGAATGGAAAAAGCGTTTTAATGATACCTATTATGTAAAAGAAGAAAATGATTACTCCGAGCACTGTCAGGGCGGCATAATACTTCCGATAATGCTTGATCTTGCGGAAAAGGACAGTATTCCCGGACTTGTAAAAACTCTTGTCGACTATATTGAACACGACAAAGGACCGACAACGGGATTCTTCACGACGGAGAGCCTTCTCATGGTATTGTCCTCCAACGGCTACAGGGAGCTCTCTCACGATATCATGACAAGAGACACATTCCCGTCCTGGCTACACCTGTGGAAAACAGGCTCAACAACAATAACCGAGTCATGGTACGGAGAAGCCGCACCTTACGATGAGAGCATGAATCACTATGCATTCGGCTCTGTGGGAAGATACTTCTTCGAATCGCTCGGAGGTCTCAAGGCTCACAGCGGCGATATGACACATTTTGATATTCAGCCGGAGATATGCGAAAAGATAGGCGATTTCGGAGTTGATTACAAAACGCCTTACGGAACGGTATCTGCATTCTGGAAGGTTGCAAACGGCAACGGTACGCTGAAGGTCTCGCTTCCCGAAGGAGTTTGTGCAACAGTTACGCTTCCCGACGGAAATACGGCAGAGATGTGCGGTGAAGAAAAGGAGTTCGGGTTTGCGGTCTGAGGGTTAACTTAATATGATATTAATTGACGGTGTGCTTTCGGGTATGCCGTCTTTTACAATTTTTGTTACAAGCAAATACAAAATTATATGTGATCAAAAATATCAAAGCCCAAAACACAAGGATATCTTATTCGGCAAGTATGGGCTTTGTTAAAGATATGAAAGGAATAATAACATAAAAATAAAAAGAACAGCACTTCTTTTATGCCTTTGCTTGACTCTCGGTCTTGTATCCTGCTCAGGCAAAGATAAAACTTCCTCCGAATTTGGCGATTATGGAAAAAATGCCGACAGGCTCTGAAAGCGAGTGGAAAAATATTGAGGTTGGTAAATACAACGATATCTTTGATACAGCCGTGATCCACTACAACTCAAAATAACAAATCAAAAAGGTCTGTCCCGAACCACCGTGACAGACCGAATTTTTATTTAATTGTCAGTCCTTAAAGAACAGCGGCAGTTCCTCAAGATAAACAATATCGTCTCTCTTTGCCGCATCGCCCTCCGCAAGGATGGCAGCTCTGCCGCAGATGATACCGCCCGCTTCTTCAACGAGCTTTTCCAGCGCACGCAGGGATTCTCCCGTGGAGATAACATCATCAACGATAAGTATCCTCTTGCCCCTCATGAGCTTTGCATCCTCACCGTCAAGATAGAGCGTCTGCTCCTTGAGAGTGGTGATGGAATGTACCGTTACCGAGATAGGATCGACCATATATACCTTTAGTCCCTTTCTCGCAACGAAATGCTTCTTGTCACCGTTCTGACGAGCCATCTCATGAATAAGCGGAATGCCCTTCGCCTCGGCGGTGATAAGATAGTCATATTCGGGTATCTTTTTAAGAAGCTCTCTCGCACAAGCCTCTGTAAGCTCAGCATCGCCGAAGATTACAAATCCCGCAATATCAAGCTTATCGCTCACAGCACAAATAGGAAGCTCCCTCTCAAGTCCCGCAACCTTTAATTTAAAATATTCACGCATAAAAACACCTCAGACCATATTGTAATAAAAGAAGAAAGCAACGCTTTCAACATTAATTGTCAATTATCAATTATCAATTGTCAATTGTATCATCACGCCATTTTTTCCGGAAGCTTCTTTCCTCCAAGCACATGGAAGTGAAGATGCATAACAGACTGGCATCCGTCCTCACCGCAGTTTGTGATGACTCTGTAGCCGTTATCTGCACCTGCAGTCTTTGCTATCTCCGGTATCTTCTCGAAGATGTGGGCAACGTACTTTGAATTTTCACCGTTTACGTCATCGACATTTGTGATATGCTGTTTGGGTATCACAAGCACGTGCACAGGTGCCATGGGGGAAATGTCGTGGAATGCGAGTATCATGTCGTCCTCGTAAACCTTGTTTGATGGGATGTCGCCGTTGATTATCTTACAGAATAAGCAGTCCATAATTGTATCCTTTCTTTTCGGCTTTGCCGTATTTGTCGTATATATAATAACTCTTTTTCGGGGAAATGTCAAGGGTAAAAGAAGAAGTACCTTTGCGCACCGGTACGAAATGTATATACAATATCAGGCATTCAAGATATGATACCTGCGTATTTTCTGCGTTTTTGATTTTCATTGTACTGTTTATAGTACATATGATAATGTATAATGTATCTGTAAGCATCTGTAAAATAACAGGAGGTATCATAATGACATCATCG
>SVQR01000258.1 GCA_015065225.1 Oscillospiraceae bacterium
GATGCCGCAGTAAGGCTCTTGGGGGCGGACATATGGAAATCGGTATCTATAATCGCCATATCGGGAAGAAGCTCATAGTCGGCAAGAGGATACTTTACACCGGTCTTTTCATCCGTGATAACGGCAAAGGGAGTTACCTCCGAGCCTGTACCTGCAGATGTGGGGACAGCAATGAAATAAGCCTTTTCTCCCATCTTCGGGAAGGTGTATACTCTCTTTCTTATATCCACAAAACGCATTGCCATGTCCATAAAGTCTGCTTCGGGATGCTCATAAAGCACCCACATGATCTTTGCCGCATCCATAGCCGAGCCGCCGCCGAGAGCGATTATAACATCGGGGCAGAAGGCAGACATCTGCTTTGCACCTTCCTTTGCGCAGGCAAGTGTCGGATCGGGTTCTACATCAAAAAAGCTTGTGTGTGCTATTCCCAGCTCGTCGAGCTTATCCGTTATCGGCTTTGTATAACCGTTTTTGTAAAGGAAGGAATCTGTAACGATGAAGGCTCTCTTTTTGCCCATCACATTTTTCAGCTCATCAAGAGCCACAGGCAGACAGCCTTTTTTGATATATATCTTTTCGGGGGCTCTGAACCAAAGCATATTTTCCCTTCTTTCAGCAACAGTTTTGATATTGAGCAAGTGCTTTACTCCGACGTTCTCGGAAACCGAATTGCCGCCCCATGAGCCGCAGCCGAGAGTAAGCGAAGGAGCGAGCTTGAAATTGTAAAGATCGCCTATACCACCGTGAGAGGAGGGCGTGTTGACAAGTATACGGCAGGTCTTCATTCTTTCCGCAAAGATATTGATCTTATCCTGCTCTGTTATCTCATTTATATAAATTGATGAGGTATGACCGAAACCGCCGTCTTCCACAAGTCTTTCGGCTTTTGAAAGTGCATCCTCAAAGCTCTTTGCCTTGTACATGGCAAGAACGGGGGACAGCTTCTCGTGAGCAAATTCTTCGGAAAGCTCAACACTCTCCACTTCACCGATCAGTATCTTTGTTCCGTCGGGAACACTAACACCTGAAAGCTCAGCAATCTTAGCTGCTCTCTGACCTACTATCTTGGCGTTGAGTGCACCGTTTATAATTATAGTCTTTCTGACCTTTTCCGTTTCATCCGCATTAAGGAAATAGCATCCTCGGCAGGCGAATTCCGCTTTGACCTTATCGTATATCTTGTCCGAAACGATAACAGACTGTTCCGAGGCACATATCATACCGTTGTCAAAGGTCTTGGAATGAATGACCGAGTTTACTGCGAGAGTGATATCTGCACTTTCGTCAATAATTGCGGGAGTATTTCCCGCACCGACACCGAGAGCAGGCTTGCCGCTTGAATATGCCGCCTTTACCATGCCGGGACCGCCTGTTGCAAGTATGATATCCGCTTCCTTCATGACGAGATTTGTAAGCTCAAGGCTGGGAACATCTATCCATGCGATGATATCTTCGGGAGCTCCCGCAAGGACTGCCGCTTCAAGTACGATGCGAGCTGCTTCGATAGTGGACTTTTTTGCTCTCGGATGAGGGGAGATGATGATACCGTTTCTTGTTTTAAGTGATATAAGAGTTTTGAATATAGCCGTTGATGTCGGATTGGTGGTAGGTATTACCGCTGCTATTACACCGATAGGCTCGGCTATCTTTTTGATACCGTAGGATTTGTCCTCTTCGATAATACCGCAGGTCTTTGTATTTTTGTATGCATTATAGATATATTCTGCGGCGTAGTGGTTCTTTATGACCTTGTCCTCCACTATGCCCATACCTGTTTCTTCAACCGCCATTTTAGCAAGTGGTATCCTTGCCTTGTTTGCAGCGACAGATGCCGCAAGAAAGATTCTGTCTACCTGCTCCTGCGAAAACTCCGCAAATTTCTTTTGTGCATTGCGGACTTTTTCGAACGCTTCTTCAAGACGTTCTGTACTGTCAATGATGTCGTAAGTTTTCATCGTTAACCATCCTTTCGGTTAAATATTGGTACTTATATTTGGAAGAAATAACGGTTGTCAAAGCAAGAATGTTAAATCTTTGACAATCTTCGTCATTATATTAACAAAGATGGCGGTTTAAATATACATTATTCTATAGTATATATTGTATATTTTTTATGAACAACAGTGTAAAAATATAAACAAAATAAAGCGCGAGTTATTTGATTATGCAAAAAACATCAAAACAACATCGAATTAAGCCCAAAAATGAAAGCGAGATGCCGACCATAGTCATTTTTGAGAGTGCGTTTTTACAGTTTCTCTACACAGATTCCCATTGTGCATAGGTCATCATAAAATATTCCGGATGTCATCGGAATCGCTACTTCAACAAAAATTGATTTTGAGTAAATGAAACTTAATATCGAATTTAAAAATACCGGATACAAATTATGTCAAAAAAAGGTATAATACTATTGAAAAATATCGGCTTGTATGATATAATTATTGATATATTATGCCGACCGGCAATATATAATATACGGCAGTCCCAATATTTTGACTGTATGGAAAGGAATACTTTTGTATGAGTAAAAAGAATTATCCCCTTTATGAGACTACGGTGTTTGAGAATTTCAGAGTGTTGACCGAGAATGCCGCTGAAAAATTCCCGGATAAGATCGCTGTCTCCTACAGAAAGAATCCCAAGGATAAAGAACCTATAAATATTACATATACGCAGATGAAGGAAGATATCCGTCACTTCGGTACAAAGGCGATAGAGATGG
>SVQR01000064.1 GCA_015065225.1 Oscillospiraceae bacterium
TGAAAAAATGAAGAGGAGTATAGTGACATGAAGCTCTTTTGTAAGCTTTACCTTGAAGGTTCTGTCAACAAAGGCGGGAATATAGAATAACACAAGATTCAGTGCGCACAGAAACACAGTATAGTAGTCGCGCCTTAAGAAATTCCATACAAGTATTGCCATAACTATAAATGACAAAACGGAATGTACAACACCTTTTTTGCGTGTTATCTTAAAGAATATATTTTTCATCGTATATCCCTCCCTTATACTATATTATATTATTTTTCCCCGATAACATTCAACAAGTTTATGTCAATAATCGGTCACATGACTGTTATCCCGGAATTGACTATGTATTTTCCAAAAAAGTACTGCCGGTTTACAATAATCAATTTGAATTTAATATCCAAAATATGTCATTAAACAAAAGTGCCGAAAAAGGACAAAAGTATCCCCGATTCACAGAATCGGGGATAAACTTATATTTTGGGGATCTCAAGGGTTTTTCCGCCCTGAGCAATGGATTCCGCGGCAATAACGCCGGGAAGGGATATCTTTATCGCAAGATCCACATCAAGCGGAACGGGAGTATCATTGATAACGCAGTTTACAAAATCCAGTACCATCTTTCTGTCCGCACCGCCATGTGAGCCGCCTTTGCCGAAGCTTGTCATTGTAACAGGGATATCTACCTTGTCATCCATGCTTCCGGGAATATCCGAGAAGCTCGCAAAAGAGTGGGCATCATTGAGACTCTTTGTGGGGTCTGTCATGATGGAGCCGCGTGTTCCGAGGATACGGAAGTTGTGATCAAAGCCCGTGAATGAGCCGAAGCTTATGAGAATGCGGATCATAGCACCCTTCTTTGTCTTGAACAGGGCAACAGCGTTCTTTTTTATTTTGACATAAGGGTTGTACACAACATCAGGCTCCATCGCCGTGACCGAAACACATTCGTCGTCAAGTATGTAAAGAAGCGGACCGAGGTTGTGTGTAAGATATTTTATGGAAGGGTTGAAACTTCTCCAATGCTCCGGAGGGAAATTCTCCGGCTTCAGATCTCTGTAGTCTGCAGAGTGAAGATATTCGGATTCCGCATAAACAGCCTCACCGAACTTGCCTTCTTCGGCCATTACCTTCCACGCTTGTATAAAGCCCCAGTAGCAGCAGTTTTCGGCAACCATGTATTTCACTTCGGGATGTGCAAGTACAGCTTCTTTAAGTTTCTTTGCCTCCTCTATGGAATTTACCGCGGGAATTTCCGAAAGAACGTGCTTTCCCGCTTCAAGTGCTTTTATTACAAAGGAAACGTGATCTATAGCATATGTGGCAACAAATACGGCGTTGATATCTGCGTTCTTCAACATCTCGTCGTAATCGGAATAGCATTCGAGCTCCTTTACGCCCTTTTCGTTTTCAAAGTAATCCTTTGCCTTTGCAAGCTCCTCAGGTTTTATGTCGCATACCGCTTTGAGTTCTATGTTTTGCTCGCCGATGACCTGTCCGAGAACGCCTCTGCCTCTTGAGTTTACACCGACAACACCGAATTTAACTTTTTTCATGGTATATCTCCTTTTTGAAATATCTTGTCACTGTATCTAATATAACATATAAATAAATCCATTTGAATGGAAAAAATCCTTTTTTGGTGGCAAAAAATCCACAATATCTTGACTTTTTGCAAAGTTTGTGTAATAATAAGTACGAGGTGATGAAAATGAGCTCAAGTATATGCAGATTCATGCCGCAAAAGAAATACGACATGGGAATAAAGGCAATAAACTTTGTGCTTGAAACGGAGCTTCATAAACTCAGACAACCGTTTTTTAAACCGATATATGTGTTTCATCTTGTAACACGCGGAGAGGGAACTCTTATCATCGGAAATGAGAGATATCCGATAAAACGAGGCAGCCTTTTTCCGATATTCCCCGGTGAGATGTTCGGACTTGAATGTACCGCAGATTTTGAATATGCCTATATAAGCTTTATCGGCAAGGAAGCAGATGGGATACTTGCCGATCTTGAGATAGACACAGGTATACGTGTCTATAACGGTTATGAGCATCTTATCGGCACATGGCTTGATGCACTGCGACGTATAGACAGCAAAAATGCAGATATCCTTCCGATAAGCATACTTCTTTATACAATGTCATACATCACCGACGGCAAGGGCACGGACTATACAAGTACTCCTGCAGATATTGCGGAGAATATATTGCAGTATGTATCAAAGCATTATGACGATCCGGAGATAAGCCTTAGGCACGTTGCGGGGGTATTCAATTATACACAGAAATATCTTTCCGGAATGTTTAAAAAGAAAAACGGTATAGGTTTTTGTGAGTATGTGAACAATCTCAGGATAAAAAAGGCGGTGACTCTTATACAGGGCGGACTTTATGATATTGCCATGATATCGGAAAAGTGCGGTTTTTCCGATCCGCTGTATTTTTCAAAGGTGTTCAAAGCCAAAAAAAGTATATCTCCAACGGAATATATAAAGCTCTGCAAAGCATAAAAAGCAATTGGGTTATAGGAATCATCTTTGTTTTAATGTAGAATAACTGATGAAAGGAGGGAATTCCGATGATGACAAAAGCAAGATCGCTTACGGAAGAAGATTTTTTAAGCCTTCTTGAGATCACAGACATCGATACTCTTGTGGGAAAGGTCTTTGACTATTATCCGGTAGGCTGTATAAATCTCGGGAAAATAGAGTACAGCAAACTTGATGAGCTGTGTGAAAAGCTGAAAAGCGGAGACGGAGACAGAGCGGAAAATATCAGAGCTGTTATCTCGATCGTCAGATGCGCATCAACGGGAGCTCCCGATCCTTGTCCCATCGTTGAAAAGCTCAAAAGCGAGATAAGCTCGGATCTTTCGTCCGATATTACCGCAGCAGAGCTTGCGGAAAAGGCAGGGATAAGCCTTTACTATATGCTTCACATTTTCAAAAAGGAGGTAGGGCGGACCATCACCGAATACAGAAATATGTGCAGACTTGAAAAAGCAAAGGATGAGCTTGTAAACTCGAACAAAAACGTGACCTCGATAGCGTTGGAGTGCGGATTTGCCAATTCAAGCTATTTCGCCGAAACATTCAAGCAAAGCACAAAGGTGACACCGCTGGAGTACAGAAGAATCATGAAAGAGACAAAAAGAACAAACAAGGTACTTGAAAAAGCAAACGATACCGATCTTATACTTTGGAATATGCTTGAACACAAGGATATTCTTGAAGACGGCTTTGATGTGGACTCCATAGTGCCGTCGGAGGCTGTAAAAACATATACTGTTACATATCCCACCGAGGAATACAGCTTTCTTCACGAGGCTGCAATAATCGAATATGAGGGTGTGCTTTTCGCCGCATGGTATAATTGTCCCAAGCGTGAGCTTGCGGATTCCTCACCCATAAGATTTTCAAAGTCGTATGATTGCGGAAAGACATGGACAGAGCCTAAGAAAGTTGTGGATGATCCTACCGGAGCGATACTTTACTGTCCGCCTGTATTCGGTGTGCAGGACGGAAAGCTGTATATGTTCGTAAACCAAATGGCAAAGCCCGATTGCATCCACAGCCTTGATCTTTATGTATATAACAAAGAAAAGGATAATTTTGATGAGCTGTGGTCAAGAGGTGATATTCCCGTAAAGCTCAATACAAATGTATATACACTTTCAAACGGCAAGCTGCTTCTTCCGGGAAGATGGTGCGTTCGTGATACTTTCGCAAATACTCCGTGCGTTATAATATCCGACAGCGGAAGAATAGATGCTGATTGGAGAATAATAAAGATACAGGAGGATTGCAAACTTCCCGACGGAAGTACATACGATCATCCGGAAATGTCAGCGATAGTTGACGGTGAAAAGGTATATATCTTCTGCCGCAACGATCAGAGAAAGATCCCGCTTCTTTATATCTCCGAGGACAACGGTGAGACCTGGTCAAAGCCGATAGCGCATGATCTGCCATTCTGCAATTCAAAGATCTATTCCGACAGGCTGTCCGACGGAAGGTCGTATGTTGTGGGAAATATATACTCCAGAAGTCTTCTTGCGGTATTCATCTCGGAAAAGGACGATCCCATGAAGTTCGTCAAGGGTATCGTGCTTAGAGATGCAAAGAACAAAGAGCTGGATATATGCTCTTATTGGTGCTATCCCGTTGCATATGAATTCGATGGCAAGCTGTATGTTATCTATTCCTTTGATATCGGCAATTTCCGTCGTGGTGCGGCTTTGTCGGTGGTGGATCTTTCAAAAATATAAATCAACGGAGCTGTACCGATTTTTTGCGGTGCAGCCCCATTTTTTATTTGATTATCTTGTATTCGTAAATAATACTGCTCTTTTTTTCGGGAAGCACGATCTCAATATCGCCGTCGGTATTGCCTGCGACAACAGTGCTCTTTGTCCCGTCATTGAGGCTTTCAAACTCGACAGCAGCACCAAAATCAACACCCTTGAGTGTTATCTTTACTCTGTCAAAGGGCGAATTATCCCTTCTGAAAGCCATAACAATACCGCTTCCGCTTTGTGCATCGTGATACTGCCATACAGCCCATGAGGTAAGATCATATACCTTCGAGCCGTGATCGTAAAAATCACATGAGAAATATCTGCGAATCCGTCTGTACTCATCTGTGACTTTTTTCAACCACAAAAAGTCCTTGTGCTCCATCTCTTGAAATATCGCATTGTAGCAGGCACAGCCCCAGCTTGAGGAATAGGAGCTTCTGACGTTGTAATCGTCATTCTTTACCTTTGTCGTACAGCCGTTATAAGGAATATAGTTGTTTATACCGCTGTTATGTGCCTGATATACGTTGCCGTTTGAGTTAAAGGCGCATTGATAGTCGCTCCTGAAAAATGCGATGGAGCGTTTCATGGTTTCAATATCAATTCTTCTTCCTCCGCTTGAACAGTTGTCAATGAGAAGGTGGGGGAAACGCTCGTGAAGATCGTCCCAAAGACGGTAAAGTCCGCAGATGTGTTTTATCTCGGAAATTCCTTTTCTATCATCTGCATCGGCATTGGCGAACAGCACGTTGAGATCCGTATTGAAATCCTGTCTGTAGCAGGACATACCGAGATCCTTTACATATCTCGAGAGAATTTCAAGGATATAGTTTCTCGCCTCATCATTTCCGTAATTGACAATATAGTCGCCGTTGTTTTTCGGAATGAAATATTCGGGATGTTCTTTTACTATCGGAACATGCCCCGTTGCTCTTTCAGGCTCAAACCATAGCATCATGCTCATGCCCGCATCGTTTGCGGCTTCTTTTACATCCCGTAGCATATTGGGATGAACACGCTTGTTTATCTCCCATTCGCCGGCATACATATACCAATCTCCGCCATAAGGTGTGTCGCAGTTCTTGCACTGTCCGTACCAGCCGGCATCTATCCAGAGATCATCAAGCTTTATATCATATTCCTTGAGCTTACGAAGCCTTTTTACCATTTCTTCGGAAGGAAGTCCGCCCCAAAGCTCGAACGCCATAAGACCATCCCTTGAAGTACCGCATGTTTTGTGAGAGAAATGTTCCTTTATAAGCCGTCTGAATTTGTTGGTAACATCAATAGGATCATCACTTGAAAATTCCATTATGAGGATAGAGCTTGTGCGTACCTTTTCACCGGGTTCAAGGTAAAAGTTTGTCTTATTCTGCAGCCCCGTTTTTACACTTACATTTCCGTTGTCGTCATAGAGAAAATCAGCTTTCCAGCCGCCTGTCCAGCCTATCGCGATGACAGCACCCTTTCCCTTACTGACAACCTTGAAAAACGGAGTTGTTCCGTCGGAGGAACGACCGGTGACATTTCTGTAGCTGTATCTGTTTTTGTAGGACGGGTGAAAGTATTCCGTGTGAAGCTTGTATTCCACGGCACTTGCCTCATCGTCAAAGTTGTATACATTGCCATCGACACAGCCGTTCTGCCATATGAGTGCGGGATAGTCAGGCTCTGCAAGAAGTCCGGAACGCGGATATCCGATGTGCTGGAGAGGAAGGCTCGTATCACAGTCAAGAATGTTTGAAATGATATCCGTATTTTCCTTGCCGGTATTCTCAAACCATATTACCCAGTCGGCGGCATCGTATTTTTTAAATTCACGGCGGACACAGGTCACGGTAAGATTATCGTCTATTTTATACGTTCCCTCACGGTCAAATTTCTTTCTTTCGCCGCAATAATCAAAGCTGAAGCCGGTCTTTATCATAGCTTGCACTCCTTTATCATATTGATAAGATTATCTCTTGAAGCTATCATCTCTCTCTTCCATTCGTAAGGATCAACAAATGCCTTTGTATCGCCGGCAAGTACTTTTGCAATCTTTTCGGGAGTCTTGTTCTGACCTGCGTGATTTCCGAGATAGATATCACATTTCATATCGGCAAGCCTTGTTTGAGATGCAATAAAATCGTCACGGCAGGAATAGGGCAGACCGTATTCATCAAGAAATGCCGCTTTCATTGTGTTTGTTCCCATACCACCGTGAAGTGCGGCTCTGTATGTCTCTTTACCATCCGTAACATCAAAGAAATATGACATGGCTCCGGGAGTATGACCCGGCGTTGCGACAGCGGTTATCTCTGTGTTTCCGAGAGTTATCTTATCGCCGTCATTGAGAAGAACATCCGCCTCAAAGGGGATCAGCTCAAGTCCCAGCTCCTTTGCCCATGAGAGAGGGAGAACACCGTTTACATAATCCTTATCGGGCTCACCGAGGAATGTTTTACAGCCGAACATCTGAACAAGTGCCTGAGTCGCCCCCATGTGGTCGATATGTCCGTGAGTGTGTACGATATATTTCAGCTTTTTCGGATCAAGTCCGAGAAGATACATATTGTGAAGCACGATATAAAGCGAATGCTGGTAGCCGGAGTCAAGCATGATAAGTCCGTCGCCTGTGTCTATGATGTGTGTGGATGCGGGAACAGTTCCCACAAAGTAAAGATTTCCGAACACTTTGCAAGGCTCAAGATAACCTTCCCATGGATTGAGTTTTCCCATAATAAAACCTCCGTAAAATTATAATAAGCATATCGCCGCAAGGGACAACAGTCCTCCCGAGAGACCGATAAACTGAAGCTTTGTAAGTTTTTCTTTAAACGCTGCTACGGCAATAATACTTGTAAGTATAATGGTCGTACCGTTGACGGCGGGGAAGAACAGCTGACTCGGAAGAACTCCCGAAAGTCTGAGATTCAGATAGTTCATTGTAAATATGCAAACACCGCACAGTACCGAGAAAAAGTAATATTTTCCCGTAAATCTTGTATCTGTCTTTTTTGAGTATCCCATGATCGTTGCAAAAAGGAAAGAAACCGTAAACGAGATGAACAGGAAAGGGAACAGCTCGCTTTTATGCTCCGAACTCTGATGTATCTTCTGTATTACGCCTATGATCCCCTGAAAGATAAAAGCAAGTCCGCAGTAAAGTATCCAGTTTTTTCCTATCTTACTGTCCTTATCTTTTTTTGCGGAAAGATATATGAAGAATATAAGCACAGCAATTACAAGAAGCTTCAGCGGTTTGAGCTTTTCAAGTCCCATGACAACACCTGACATTGTGGGGATTATCATGGAAGCTGTGGTGATAAGTATCGTGATATGTGTGGGACCGTTTGCGAGTGCAAGGACTCTGTAGAAATTACTCAGCATTGTCACGATTCCGAAAACCGATCCAAGAATGATCGTATATATTGAAAACGCATTGCCAAAGGTAAGAAATGCAAAAAGGAATACACAGATAAGATACGCAAACGAATTGAACCTGTAAGTGTCTGTCCTACCGTTCAGCATCTTTTTGCCGACACCTGAAAGAACACTGTTGTTTACGACCATGGACAGTACCGATGTCATAAGAAGCAAATAATCCATAATAACCTCATTTATTCTTATAAAGATGCAGATTCGCCAAAAAGACCGGGATGACATCTGTGTATATTATCCTGGTGTTATTTGCGGTATCACTGTTGCCGAGAAGTATCTGCGCGAGAGATTCAAAAGCATTTTTTGCCTGTGTTTCAAGATCCTGGCAGAGAGTTGCAAATACAGTTCCGTTTTCAATATGCCTGCTTACCGAGTCGTTTACGTCCGAGCATACAAGAGATATATCCTGATCTTTCCCGGCAAGCCATTCGCAAAGAGCAGAGCTGTTACCGCTTGTTATGTATATACCGCCGATATCGGGAAGTAATCCCCCGAGCACAGTATCGATATTTTCCGACAGTATGTCATTTCTGTCCTTCATGTCGAAGTCACCGATAATATGAAGTCCGCGTGCCTTTGCATTGCGCAGAAAAGCATCAAAAGTACGTTTGTGTACCGAGCTTGTCCTGTCACCCGTAAAGACGAAAATATTCTTGTTTTTACTGTAATGAAGCCTTTGGGAAAGAAGCTCCGCCGCAATTGACGCAGCAAGCTCTTCATCATGCTTTGAAGCGAGAAGGTAGGGGGTATCATCACATACATTCTGTACAAAAACGATGTTTGGATTTACCTTTGCAAAGTCGCATATAAGCTCATGACAAAGACTGCTTCCGAATCCGGACAGTATCACACCATCAAGATCCTTCATCGCAAAAAGCTCGTCGCGGCATTCATGGGCACTCTTTTCCGAGGCACATATCTGTGTTACGGAATATTCAAGCTTGTAATCGCGAACACGACCGAAAGCATCGCGGAAACCGCGAAGAAGTCCGTCTCTTACATGCTCCGCTTTGTAAACTATAAGAATTCCTATCCTTATCGTTTTCATGGAAAGCCTTGATGCAAACTTGTTGGGGATGAATCCGTGCTTTTCTGCCGCTTTAAGGACAGCCATACGCTTTTCTTCCGCGATCTTCGCATTTTGGTTAAAAGCGCGGCTTACCATCGAAGGGGTCATTGAAAGCTCTTCGGCGAGGGTATAGATTGTAATTTTTTCTTTTATATTTATCAACTCCGATGTCGTGCAATCGGTTGCACTAATTTGTGAAGTCATTATATCATGGATTTATGAAAAAGTCAAGAGGTATTGAAAAAATGTATATGATCACACAAAAATGATATAATAATGTGTATGAATTAACAAATAAGTCAATTTTATCGCTTTATTTTTCAAGCATTTATGGTAAAATTAACCTATGAAAATAATAGTTAACATAAGAAAGGAAAGTATATCATGAAAAAGTACAAATGCAAAGTATGCGGAATCATCTTTGAAGTTCAGGACGGAGAGCCTGCAGTATGTCCCAAGTGTAAGGCAAGCGGAGACAAGCTCGAAGAGATAGCCGCAACAAACAAATACGCAGGTACACAGACGGAAAAGAACCTTGAAGCTGCATTTGCGGGAGAATCACAGGCGAGAAACAAGTACACCTATTTTGCATCCAAGGCAAAGAAGGAAGGCTTTGAACAGATAGCCGCAATATTCCAGAAGACAGCCGACAACGAGAAGGAGCACGCAAAGATGTGGTTCAAGGAGCTCGGCGGACTTGGTGATACGGCAGAAAACCTTCTCCATGCAGCGGAAGGCGAAAACTATGAATGGACAGATATGTACAAGGGCTTCGCGGATACAGCGGAAAAGGAAGGCTTTACAGAGCTTGCCGCAAAGTTCAGAATGGTAGCCGATATAGAAAAGACTCACGAAGAAAGATACAGAAAGCTTCTCTCCAATGTTGAGACCGCAAAGGTATTCGAAAAGAGCGAAGTCAAGGTATGGGAGTGCCGCAACTGCGGACACATCGTTGTGGGAACAAAGGCTCCCGAGGTATGTCCCGTATGTGCTCATCCTCAGAGCTATTTCGAGCTTCGCGAAGAAAACTATTGATAATTATTGAAGTGGGAGCCTTAAGGCTCTCACTTTTTTGATGATATGCTCAACCGCCGTACAGCAGAATTTTCAGATTATCCATTGATTCTCTTTGCATACGGTGGTATAATTGTGACTGTATCACGGAAACCCGACTTGATCAATGGTATAATAAAATAAAAAAGGAGTTGTATATGGAATATCTTCTTACATTTCTTGAAGGAATAATATCTTTCATTTCTCCATGTATGTTGCCGATGTTGCCGATATATATATCATATTTTGCCGGCTCGGATGCAAAAAAATCAAAGACATTTGTTAAAGCACTCGCTTTTGTTTTCGGATTTACCCTGGTATTCTGCCTTCTCGGACTTATATTCGGTACGATAGGCTCTGCGGTAGCGGGAAGCAGTATTGTCAATATTGTATGCGGCGCGATCATTACGGTGTTCGGACTTTCCTATATGGATATCATTAAAATTCCGATATTCCGTGGCAGTACAAAAGCGATGAAGATAACAGGTGTGTTGTCGGCATTTGTTTTCGGTATGATATTCTCGGTAAGTCTTACCCCATGTATAGGTGTATTTCTGGGAAGTGCGCTTGCTCTTGCTTCAAGCTCGGGAACTGTGCTGAAGGGACTTTTGCTTCTTCTTGCATACTCTGCAGGTATAGGCATTCCGTTCCTTATCTCAGCGGTCCTGATAGATAGTCTAAAGGGTGCATTCAATGCTATAAAAAAGCACTATAAGGTCATAAATATCGTTTGCGGTATATTTTTGATAATTGTGGGAGTTTCCATGATGACGGGGATTTTCACAAAGCTGCTCAGAGTTTTATCTTTGGGTTAATGGTACAACGATATATTAAAATTGCAAAACAGTTTTATATTTTACAGGAAAGGAACACTAAGTCATGAGTTTTTCGGGAATAAAATTGATTATTGCCATTGCAGCACTTGCAGGCGTTATAATCGCTGCGGCTATTCTCTTGCCACGTCTCAATGATAAACCGACAGAGACTCAGCAACAGAAATTAGAAGAAATAATGAAAAACAAGGAAAAGGTGGATGAACAGAAGCAGGAGTCTGCCGAAAAGGAAGACAAGACGAATGAGGCTCAGAAGCCTGACAGTAACGAAAGCGATGCTCCGTCGGACAGCGGTAAAGATGAAAATTCAGCTGTCGATGAGCCGGAAGATCAGAACGAACCGATACTCGCTCCGGATTTTACCGTATACACAAGAGAAAGTGAACCTGTTAAATTCAGTGAAAAGACAGGTAAGCCTATGATCCTTAACTTTTGGGCAACCTGGTGCGGTCCCTGCCAGAGCGAGCATCCTTATTTCCAAAAGGCATACGACGAATACGGTGATGAAATAGAGTTTATGATGATAAATCCCACAGACGGGTATAACGATACACAGGAATCCGTTGAAAAATTTATCGAAAAACACGGTTATACATTCCCTGTATACATGGATCTTGACTCTGAGGCACACTATATTTACGGTATAAATGCATTTCCGACGACTGTGCTTATTGACGAAGACGGTTATTTCATCGGAGGTTATTCCGGTGCGCTTACACAGGAAATGCTTGATATGCTCGTAGAGATGCTTTTGGATTAAGTATTATCCCAAGAATGATAAAAATTACACAGAGGTTTTAACGCCTCTGTGTTTTTTGTTGCTATAATATAATTTAGTGTCTTATATCTGTCTGTTATAAGTATTCTTATTTTAATGCGTACATCCGAAAAGAACAGTCAGATTTCACCAAGCAGCTTTTCGGCGTCAAGTCCTTTGCGATAGTTCTTTATGAATTCCTCAAATCCTTCAACGCCTTCTTTGGTGGGAGCAATGGTAGAAACCTTCATATTTCCGAAAACTTCACTTTCAAGCCACTCACCGAGAGATTTTTTGTTTCCGGATGCTGCAAATGCCGCAAGCAGTGCTATTCCCCAGGAGCCGCCTTCACCTGCGGTCTCCATAATGGAAACCGGAGTATCAAGTGCATCGGCAAGTATCTGCTGAGCAACGCCTTCCACCTTGAAAAGTCCGCCGTGGGCAAGAAATTTGTCGGCAACGACCTGTTCCTTACCAAAGAGTATCTCCATGCCTAATTTGAGCGTAGAGAAGGCGGAATAAAGCTGTGTATTCATAAAGAGTGCAAGGTTCAGCTTGCTGTCGGGAGTCCTGAAAAACATGGGTCTTCCGCTATGTACACCTGTTATGTGTTCACCGGAGAGATAATTGTATGCGGTAAGTCCCTTGCAGCTTCTGTCGGCAGTCATTGCGTTTTTGTAGAGCAAGGAATATACCCGGGACTTTGATATCTCAAATCCCGCAAGCGAAGCGAATTCAGCGAACATATTCACCCATGCATCAAGTTCTGAACTGCAGTTGTTGCATTGTACCATAGCTACGGGATGACCGTCGGGTGTCATGACTATATCTATTTCGGGATAGACCTTTGACAACGGCTTTTCCATAACGAGCATTGCAAAAACGGAAGTACCTGCCGAAACATTACCTGTTCTCGGAAGAACTGAATTTGTAGCTGTCATCCCTGTCTCACCGTCGCCTTCCGGAGGACAGACGATAATACCTGAGCGAAAAGTACCGTCGGGATCAAGGAATCTCGCCCCTTCTTCGGAAAGAACGGTGTTGTTGTCTCCTGCAAGTCTTACTTCCGGGAGTATATCCTTCAGCTTCCACGGAAGCCCCTTGTCTTTAACAAGGGTATCAAATTTTTCCAGCATATCTTCATCATAGCTGTTGCCGTTTACGGGGAACATCCCGGAAGCATCACCGATACCAAGCTCGTGCTTACCTGTAAGAAGATAGTGTATATATCCGGAAAGTGTTGTTATATAAGCGATCCTTTCGACATGAGGCTCATCGTTGAGTATAGCCTGATAAAGATGTGCAACGCTCCATCTCTGGGGGATATTGTATCCGAAAAGCTCTGTAAGCTCCTCTGCCGCTTTACCTGTGGTTGTATTTCGCCACGTACGGAAGGGAACCAGCAGATTATCATCCTTGTCAAAGGCAAGATAGCCGTGCATCATAGCTGAGATTCCCATCGCGGATGTCTTTTCAAGCTTTACACCGTACTTTTCAAAAACATCGTTCGCAAGACTTCTGAAACAGGCTCTTATACCGTCATGAATATCTTTGAGCGAATAAGTCCAGTAACCGTTCTCATACTTATTCTCCCATTCAAATGATCCGCTCGCAACGGGAGCAAAGCTGTCGTCTATAAGCGTAGCCTTTATTCTGGTGGATCCAAGCTCGATACCGATAGCGGTTTCTCCCTTTGATATTTTTTCTTTTATCATAATTATGTTCCTTTCGGGTTAGCTTACTGACACATTTTTCTTTTATCATACAACATATTTATTAACTGAATAGTACCTAACCTTTAAACAATTAAAACCAAAAGCGGCTGTTAATATAAATTAACAACCGCCGATATGGATCAATTCTGTTTTTTATTTGATGTCTTCCCACTTGTATTCATAACCACCGTAGTTGAGATAGTAGTTATGTGTGATAGTGGCTTCAAGAACATCAACGTAGTACCACTTGTCATCATCAAGATCGTTGAAGGGATTTACATCCAGCGACTTGACATAAGACTCGATAGGCTTTCTGCCGAGAATGATATTCATAACTTTCATGACCTCGGCACGGGTTATCTGATTTTCAGGTCTCATTGTGCCGTCTTCATAACCGTTGAGGAAGCCTGCGGAATAAAGAGCCATGATATCATCAAATGCCCAGTGTTCTTCCGAAAGGTCGGGGAAGATGTTATCCTTTGTGGAATCCGGGAGATCGGTAAATCTTCTTATGAGAGCCGCAAATTCAGCACGGGTAAGGTTATTGGAAGGTCTGAAGTCGCCTTCGGGATAACCCTTGATAATACCGTGGTAAGCCATATATTCTATTTCGGTTACGGACCAGCGATCCTTTTCAACGTCCGGGAACACATCACCTGTTGTCTTGAAGGGCTTTTCGTACTGCTTGTTCTTAACTCTGTAGAGGATAGCAGCCATTTCTTCTCTTGTGATATGACCGTCAGCCTGAACGGAACCGTCCGGATAACCGTTGATATAGCTTATATGGGTGGGATGTTCCGATCCGAAATAGTCCTTTGTGTACTTTCTGTCATCAGTTACAGAACCACCGCCGCCTGTTCTGGAGGGGATAGCATAGGTATATGTACCAACGTCTCCGTATACACCGTTAAGACAATCCTCAATGTTGCCGTCGCGGCATTTTACACAAGTCTGGGTAAGACCATCGCAGGCGCTGAAGTATACAGTTTTTACCGTGATGTCCTTTAAGAGAAGGAACGGATCTTCCTCACCTGTGTAGATCTTTCTTTCGGGGTTCTCGGGGTCTGTGGGATCACTTCCGTTAAGTGTGTAGTAAAGGATTATGTTTTCCGTATCGGGATAATCGTCAATGAGAGTATATTTTGTGGTTCTCGGATACTCTACCTTTGTGGGATCCGCAAGTGCAAGGGAAGTGAGCGGCACACGGAGATGGATGAAATCAATGTAGAATGTTCTCTCGCTGTTTTCTATCTCGTTTCCGTCCTTGTCAAGGAGCTTTGCCGTTATGGTGATATCCTCCATACTGTTATTGACAAAGATGGGAGCCGCATTGTCGTAGATATAGTAGTTTGTTTCCGCTCTCTTACCGTCGACGGTTGTGTATGCGTAACGGTACTGTATCCTTGCCTCTTTGTTGTTTGTAAGGAGCTTTATACCCTTTGCATATTCGCCTGTGGAAAGTACATGAGCGCTTATTCTCGGAACATCGAAGGGAGTTGCCACATAGACATTTCCGCTTGTCTGATCACGGTTTTCGATAATATAATAGTGGATTGTGTTCTTACTTGTTCTTTCTGTGTCTTCGTTTATCACATATGCCTTGAAGGACATGGTATGCTCGATCTCAAGCTCGATGCCCATGTATCTGAAGTCTCCGGCATCGCCGTTACGTCTGTAGAAGATGTTGTAGTTCTTATTCTTGGGAGCTCTGGGATCCAGCTCTATCTTTGTGGAAGGAAGACCGAGGATAGACGAATATGTACCCGAAGGGAGAGTAATAACGGGAGGCAGCGGAACAAAGTTGTAAACATAGCTTACTACAGAGCTGTAATTTCCGTCTTTTTCCGAGCGGAGAAGAAGCACCGCATCGCCTGTGAGCTTGATGCTCTCTGAAGGATCATAGTCTGTCCAGCTGTCATCGGAATCAAATTTGTACTGGATTGTATCGTCGTAGTTGATGGAGTAGAGCTTTATTTCAAGAACCGTATCTTCATCACCGTCGATAACTCTTATTTCCTCGTATGTTCCTGTATCCTTGTCCGGGTAAGGCGGTGCAAGCTGATCTTCTTTGCTTGAAAGCGTATAAACATAAGTATTGGGTTCACTCTCGATATCATCAAG
>SVQR01000259.1 GCA_015065225.1 Oscillospiraceae bacterium
ACATGAACATCACATCCACATTCATGCCCACAATGCCCGGTAAACTCTTCTATCTTGCAGACCTCAAGGGTCCGCTCGTAGCTGAGTGTAACTGATTTATATCTGTTAGATTCGTTTTTTGACGTTCATCCTTAGTCGGATGGACGTCCTTTTTTTGCAGAGTGTAAAAGTGTGTTGCCTGTGGAGAACCCGCCGATGATGTGGAAAACTCCGTTTTTAAACGAAGAACTGTGGCGTACTTGTTAAAAGGTGTCATCTCTCGGAGACAAAAAACTTTTAAGCAACCTATATATAAAAAGAAGACCCCCAAAAAGGGGATCTTCCGCAATTCACATTTTTGCTGTTATACTATAAAATCAAGGCTTACGCTCTTTTCCGTAACAGCGTTCATATGTGCCTTTACGACATCGCAGTGGTAAGTGTCGTTCTGGTAAACATCAAGCATATCCTCGTTCTCAAGTACCACGGAGAGATATACATCAAAGGATCTTGGAGAGTGAAGGAAATCAACTCCGACCTCAATATCTTTTATGTAGTCGATGTTGCCCTTCATGGACATAAGTACCTCTGCCGCTTTTTTGCAATTTTCCTCGCTTGCATCGTGGAGCTTGAAGCATACTACGTGTTTGATCATATTTTTTTACCGTTCCTTTCATTGTGATGGGAGAGGGAGGTTACTATTCCGGTCTCCAGTCAAGGTAGAATTTATATTGAAAATTCGTCGTTCCATTCGATATAAGGATCGTCATTTTCATCAAATTGTATCCTCAGAACAACGTATGTCGAGCGTGCGTAGTAATCAATGGTGTCGTCATCGTTTGAAACACCGAGAGAAAGGCTTTTATAACACCATCTGTCACCGAAATAGATATATTCCGTCTTTCCGTTCTTTTCAAAGGGAAGCACGAATGCGGGCTGCGATGTGAAGGTGGTACTGTCACCGAAAAGTTCAAGATCGCGCCAGTTGTCCGTTATCTCAAAAGAACGTGAAAACTTTCCCTGATTGGGCTCCCAGCCGCTGCACCACGAGTTGAGCATATAGTACTCCCCGTTGCGCTTAAAAAGAGCGGGAGCTTCACGGTATTCGCCCTGCCAGAGCTTGCCGCAGAATTTGTCGCAGTTGAGATAGTCTGATGCGAGCCTGTATATATGTGTATCTGCATTGTCACGCCCTGCGGAGACAAAATATACTTTTTCGTCTTCATCCTTAAAGAGCGTACAGTCACGGGACATCTCACCGTAAGGATTGAAGGAGCCGTGATACACAAAATCGCCGTCGGGAGTATCGCAGGAAGCGATGCACAGAGCCGCACAGTGATAGTCGATGCCGTTCTCGAAATGCGCCCACATGACGAACTTCTTTGTCTTTTCGTTGTAAAGCACCTTCGGGCGTTCTATGTTCACCTTGCCGCCCTTTTCGTTTGCAAGTGACATATCGGCTTTAACTCGGGTAGCTTCCGTTTCGGAATTCTTTGTGAGGATGTTGTTTCTGAATTCCCAGTTTATGATATCCGTAGAGCGGTAGCAGGAAACATAATTGTCATCCATCCTGTTCTCGCCGTACCAGTAATAGTATTCGCCGTATTTTATGATATATCCGCCGTGTGCCTGTATGGGCTTTCCGTCGGTATCAAGCCACGGTGTGCCGTTTTTGTATGAAGTCATGTCATGCTCCTTGTTTTTTTCGCATTATAACATACCTTTTCCGATTTTGCAAGTGTTTGAGTAAAATTTATGTAATTCGCACAAAAAGTCGGAAATGTATTGACAAACCAAAAATACGTTATATAATAAAAAGAACAAGATGTTCGATGACGGTTGGCTTACTGCTTGCTTTAAAATAAGATTACTTCTTGACTTTTTTGCACTATTATATTATAATAATACGTAATAAGTGCGGTATCCGCAAGATCAATGCTGTATATTCAAAGATAAACAGACGCATCATTCTAATAAATATTAGGAGAAACCATGAGCGATAAGGACTTGCTTCAGAAGCATAATTTCAAATTCCAGAAAAAATACGGACAGAATTTTCTGTACGATCCCAAGATCCCCGCAAGGATAGCGGAAAACTGTACGGAAGGCGAATTCCCCGAAAACGGAAAAAAAGACGAGGTCATAGTGGAGATAGGCCCCGGTGCGGGTATACTCACAAAGGAGCTCGCCAAAAGATTCAGGAGCGTATCCGCGGTGGAGATAGACGAAAACCTCATTCCTATACTTGCAGAATCTCTTGCTGATTTTGACAATGTCACCGTTACAAACAAGGATATCATGCAGGTGGATCTTCCGCAATTCGTAAAGGAGATAACGGATGACGGCAAATATAACGTGTCCGTATGCGCAAATCTTCCATATTATATCACAACTCCCGTAATCATGAAGCTTATCGAGGAATGCTGCGGCTTTCGGTATATTACCGTCATGGTGCAGAAGGAGGTCGCAAGAAGGCTCTGTGCCAAGCCGGGAACCGATGACTACGGAGCTATTACGGCTGAGATAGGACTATACGGCAGTGCGGTAAAACTCTTTGATGTTCCCGCAGGATGCTTCAATCCGAGACCTAAAGTGGATTCGGCTGTCGTGAGGATCAAGCTCGAATATCCGTCAAAGTATCCCAAGGATGATGCGAAGAACGCAAGTACACTTATAAAAGCCGCATTCGGACAGAGAAGAAAGACTCTTGTAAAT
>SVQR01000065.1 GCA_015065225.1 Oscillospiraceae bacterium
CGTTCTGAGAGGAATGCATTCCCTGGTCATCCGCAACGCAGAATACAAGACCACCGTTCACGCCTATGTAGCTTACCGTAAATACGGGGTCTGCCATAACATTGAGACCTACGTGCTTACAGCAGGACATAGCTCTCGCACCTGCGATGGAAGCACCGATGGCAACCTCCGCCGCAACCTTTTCGTTGGGTGCCCATTCGGAGTATATCTCATCGTACTTCGCGATATTTTCGGTAATTTCCGTGCTGGGAGTTCCGGGATATGAGGATACGACTCTCACGCCTGCCTCATAAGCACCTCTTGCCACAGCGGCATTACCTAAAAGTAATTTTTTCATGCTTTTATTCATTCCTTTCCTTTATGCAAAAGAAACTGCTCAATTTCGTTGCAAGGTATATTTTTCTACAATTATATATTATATAAAATAATCCCCCTTTTGTCAAGAGGGAGATGTATTTGGTAACAATATGTCTTATAAATGTTTGCTTTATCACACTGAATCAAAGAAGTAAAAGATATACACTCAGTCTCCAAGACCGTCAAGAAAAGCATCCGCCTGCGATCTGTCGGTAAAGATGTATATCTTCCTGTCCGGGAATTTTGCAAGTCTTTCCGTTATTATGGGATTTCTTTCTGTGCGGAATGTCTTAATGAACTCAATGAATTCCTCATCCACGGGATAATCCGCCTCATTCCAGGGCATATCGGTGCGTGGCTTTCCGCGGCGTTCTTCCACACCTTTAAGACATACGTCCGTCGGAAGATCGAAAAAGAATACCGTATCGCATCTCCGAAGCCTCAGCTCCATTGAGAATCCGTAATTACCGTCAATTATCCATTCCTCGGTATCAAGCACCTTTTCGAGACGTTCAAGAAAGACTTCGCGTGAAACGGTAGTTCTGTCCGAATTCCAGAAAAGCATATCCAGATGACAAAGAGGAAGTCCCGTTTTCTTTGCAAGCTTTTTGGAAAAATAACTCTTTCCGCTGCCGGGGCAACCTATAACCAATATCCTTTTCATATCGCCATCACCAATGTACCCGCACCGATGAGCAGGCATCCGACAAAAGACTTGGGCGTAAACCTTTCATGCAGAAGCACAAAAGACAAAACAAGCGTGATAATGACACTCAGCTTATCTATCGGAACTACCTTTGATACCTCGCCTATCTGAAGTGCTCTGTAATAACAAAGCCATGATACCCCTGTGGCAAGTCCCGAAAGGATGAGAAACAGCCAGCTTTTTCTGCTTATATCAAACATACCGTGCTGTGCTCCCGTAATAAAAACTATCAGCCACGCCATGATTACCACCACAACAGTCCTTATCGCCGTTGCAAGATGAGAATTCACACCGTCAATGCCTATCTTTGCAAATATTGAAGTCACTGCGGCAAATACAGCCGAAAGGACAGCAAATAAAAACCACATAAATATCTCCTTTACCTATAGTGATAAATAAACGCAAAAAACCAAAGCCGACTTTTTATCGGCGACCGAAAACGGTACGCAAAGCCGGCTTTGATCACGGAAAATCACATTTCGTTCTGCTTGGCAACAAGGTTTATGCCCGCATACTTTTCACGAAGCTTAGGCTTTTCTATCTTGCCTGTGGGGTTTCTCGGGATCTCTTCAAAGATATATTTCTTAGGTCTCTTGTATTTGGGAAGGGACATACAGAAGTCGACTATCTCTTCTTCCGTGAGAGTGAAGCCTTCCTTTGTTTCAATAACTGCCAGCGGTATCTCACCGAGTCTTGCGTCTGCAATGCCGATAACCGCACAGTCCTTAACCGAGTCGTGCTTTCTTATGAAGTTCTCTATCTGTACGGGATAAAGGTTCTCACCGCCGGAGATGATAACGTCTTTCTTTCTGTCAACAAGCCATATAAAGCCGTCGTCATCTTCCATAGCCATGTCACCTGTATACAGCCAGTCACCGTGGAGGACTTCGTTTGTTGCAGCCTCATCCTTGTAATAGCAGGTCATGACACCGGGGCCCTTTACCGCAAGCTCGCCGACGTCTCCCTTTTCAACGGTGTTGCCGTCTTCGTCTATTATCTTTATCTCCCAGCCATAGCCTGCCTTACCGATAGCACCGACCTTGTGTATATTCTCAACGCCGAGATGCACACAGCCGGGACCGATGGATTCGGAAAGTCCGTAGTTGGTATCATATTCATGGTTGGGGAATACAGTCAGCCAACGCTTGATAAGTGACGGAGGAACAGGCTGAGCACCGATATGCATAAGTCTCCACTGTGAGAGCTGATATTCGCTAAGATCAATATCGCCTCTTTCGATGCTGTCAAGGATGTCCTGTGCCCACGGCACGAGAAGCCATACTATCGTACACTTTTCATCGGAAGCAGCCTTGATTATCCATTCCGGCTTTGTACCCTTGAGAAGTACAGCCTTGCCGCCTGAAATGAGCGAGCCGAACCAGTGCATCTTCGCACCTGTATGATAAAGCGGAGGGATACAGAGGAATACGTCGTCCTTTGTCTGTCCGTGATGTGCCTGCTCACACTTGCAGGAGTGCATAAGGCTCTCATGATTATGGATTATCGCCTTGGGGAAGCCTGTTGTTCCGGAGGAGAAATAGATTGCCGCATCGTCGGAATCATCTATCTCAATATCGGGCTTGTGGGATGAGCAGTATGTGATAAGTGTCTGATAGCTGTCGGCAAAGGTGGGGCAATCCTCACCTACATAGAATATCTGCTTTACGGCAGGGATGCGGTCAACTATCTCCTCGATACGTCCGATGAATTCCGGGCCGAATACAAGAGCCGAACAGTCTGCCTTGGAAAGACAGTACTTTATCTCCTCGGAGGTGTATCTGAAGTTTAACGGAACCGCAAGCGCACCGCACTTGAGAATACCAAAATAAATGGGAAGCCATTCAATTGAATTCATGAGAAGGATAGCAACATGGTCACCCTTTTTGATACCGCGGGTAAGAAGAAGATTTGCAAATCTGTTTGCGGCTCTGTCAAATGCGCCCCATGTGATCTCACGTCTGAAAGGTTCGCCGGGGATGGGCTGCATGAGGGAGTAGTCCTTCCATGTAAGTCTTGAGGATGCTTCGAACTGAGGATTGATCTCAACAAGAGCCGTATTGTCTCTCTGTTCTCTTGCGTTTTTCTCTAAGAATTGTGTAATAGGCATTTTTTATTTTTCCTTTCAAATTTATCATTTTTGTGTCGGTATTTCCGAGAAAACCTACCGCTGCCGATAACCTTTCTCCGAGATATCGTAAAACCGTACACACAGCCGTACCTCCCCGCAAAGGGGAAGCACAGCAATGTGTTTTTTGCTTTTCAATAAGGGGCTTGCTCACATTATAAGTCTTTTATCAGTTACCGAGGCTCTTTTTGATCTCGATGCTGACCTGCTTATCGTAGCAGGAGAAAGCATCGTCAACAAGTGCCTTGTCGGGCTTGGGTGTGAATGCGGAAACCACAGGAACTATGATAAGTCCCGCAAGCATTACAAACGCACCGCAATTGATGGGAGACTGAAGGATAGCGGGGAACTGAGCTCTCATCACCATGTTGAGGATCATAACGCCCGCACCGAAGATGAAGTTTACCCAAACAGCTGCCTTGGATACCCACTTGCCGTACAGGCCGTAGAGGAAAGGAGCAAGGAAGGAGCCTGCAAGAGCACCCCATGAGATGCCCATCATGTCGGCAATATAACCGAGCTTGTCCTTGTTGATGGCGATAAAAGCGGATACTGCGATAAAGATAACAATGAATACTCTCATTATAAATACCTGCTTCTTCTCGGACATCTGCTTTACGATGTGTCCCTTGATCATATCAAGAGTAAGTGTGGAGCTGGAAGCAAGAACCAGAGAAGAAAGTGTGGACATGGAAGCGGAAAGTACAAGTACTATAACAACGCCGATGAGAATGTCCGGGAGACCTTCAAGCATCTTTGGAATGATAGCATCAAAGCCGCCGACGGGTGTTCCGTCAACAACACCGAGCTTGTCGGAGAAGAGACGTCCGAAGCCTCCGAGGAAGTAGCAGCCGCCCGCAACAATAATTGCAAATACAGTGGAAATAATTGTACCCTTTGAGATAGCACCTTCATTTTTGATGGAGTAGAATTTCTGTACCATCTGAGGGAGTCCCCATGTACCGAGGGAGGTAAGGATAACAACAGAGAGGAGTCCTATGGGATCCGGTCCGAAGAAGGAGTTGAAGCCGCCTACAAGCTCGGAGCCGTCAACAGCTGTGCAGGGGATCTCGGAAAGGCCCTTGAGAGCTGCGGTAAAGCCGCCCTGACCGTTAAGCACCGCCGCGATAACTGCGATAATACCCACTATCATGATGGTGCCCTGGATAAAGTCGTTGATGGCTGTTGCCATGTAACCGCCGGCAATAACATAAACACCGGTAAGCACTGCCATAACTATGACGCATACGTTGTAGGATACTCCGGGAAATGCCATTTCAAAAAGTCTTGAAAGACCGTTGTAGAGAGATGCCGTGTAAGGAATAAGGAATATAAATACGATGATGGAAGCAACTATTTTGAGAGCCTCGCTGCCGTAACGCTTGCCGAAGTATTCCGGCATGGTAGCCGAGCCCAGATGCTGAGATTGTACCCTCGTTCTTCTGCCGAGCACTACCCATGCAAGAAGTGAACCGAGGACAGCGTTACCGATACCGATCCAGGTGGATGCAACACCGAATTTCCATCCGAACTGACCTGCGTATCCTACAAAGATAACTGCGGAGAAGTAAGAAGTACCGTAAGCGAAAGCTGTAAGCCATGGACCTACCGCTCTTCCGCCGAGAACAAAGCCGTTAACGTCGGTCGCCTTTTTGCGGCACATTACACCGACACCTATCATTACTGCAAAAAATACAACAAGTAAAAGAATTTTGATTGCCATAATAAATCATCCCTTCATTTTCATAAGGGGGATAATTCCCCCAAATTTACCGTCGGAGCATTTTCCGTCGGTCGGAGGGCAATAAAAAATCACCCTCACATTACACCGGAACAAGTTCCGTGTTAATGAGGGCGAATAAATCGCGGTACCACCTCAGTTTACTTCTTTCTCGCGGAAGAAGCCTTTTCAGGTACTCGAAAACAAACGCGTTATGTTCTCGGTAATACCCATGTGCTGTTACGGGCACACCCGTTACGCCTTCCCCTGTATATTTCTGATACCATGGCTTTGGCAGATGGAACATCCAGGCTTTTCGTACTGCTCGCAAAATGTATTCGGAATAATCACTGCAACTGTCTCGCACCGCCCGACAGCTCTCTTTATGCGTTCGGATAATCCCTACTTCTTTTCGGTCATCGCATTTAAGGTTATTTGGTTTTAAAAAGATTGGCATGATTCTACCACAAACTTTTTCATTTGTCAAGGGGTTTTTGAAAAAAAATGATTTTTTGTAATTTTTGCAGAATTTCAGACAGAATTTTTGTATAAATATACACCGTTTGCTGCATATTCATACCACGTATTGAAAAACATTTTTTGTAACAATGTGATGAAGTTACAGATTAAAGCCGTAAAAAAGGGTATACTGATATCACAAAAGAAAAAACTTCAACGGAGGGAAATATATGGATAAGGTATACGATACGATAATAATCGGCGGCGGTCCCGCAGGATATACGGCGGCACTTTACAGCGCGAGAGCAGGCTATGATACTCTGGTTGCGGAAAAGCTCTCATCCGGAGGACAGATGGCTCTGACGGGCATCATAGATAACTACCCCGGATTTGAAGAAGGCGTAGACGGCTTTACGCTGGGTATGAAGATGCAGCAGAGTGCGGAAAGATTCGGTGCAAGAACAAAATACACGGAAATATTATCGGCAGATCTTACAGCCTCTCCGAAAAGACTTGTAACGACAGACGGCGAGCTTTATGCAAAAAATGTGATAATTGCCGCAGGTGCATATCCGAGAAATCTCGGTCTTGAAGGAGAATCGGATTACATCGGCAGAGGCATACACTACTGTGCACACTGTGACGGCAGATTCTACAAAGACAAGGAAGTTGCTGTAATAGGCGGCGGAAATTCCGCTGTAACTGATGCACTTTACCTTTCAAGACTTGCAAAAAAAGTATATCTTGTACACAGACGCAATGAGCTTCGTGCGGAAAAGATATACAGTGATGCACTTTTAAAAGCGGACAATGTGGAATTTTTATGGAACAGCGAGGCAGAGAGCTTTGATACAAATGAACAAGGCAGGATAAGCTCATTGAGAATAAAGGATACAAAGGGTGAAACTCTCCGTGATATCACACTTGACGGTATCTTTATCAGCATAGGCAGAAAGCCCGCAACGGATTTTCTCCGTGACAGCGGTATAGCTCTTGACAAGCACGGATACATCATCGCAGGCGAAGATACAAGGACAAACATCCGCGGAGTTTTTGCGGTGGGAGATATCCGCACAAAAAGGCTTCGTCAGGTTGTAACGGCGGTTGCCGACGGTGCTGCGGCGGTACATGAGATAGGCGAGGAGCTGTGACGGTACCGGTCGGTACTTGATATTGCAAGGTATCCGAAGAACAAAAAAGCAAGTTTGATTCCGCAGACAAAATAATATACCCGGCAAACCTGTACAAAAGGCAAGCCGGGATATTTTATGTTTTGTTGTATATTCGTTTAATCAAAGTGCCGAGATGAGTGCATCACCGTATTCACGGCAGGTATTGCCTTCCTTTGTACCCGTGACAACGATCTTTCCGTCGGAGTCCACCTTCGCCATAGCATCGTCAAGCACCTGTGCCTTATCGCCCATACCGATATGACGAAGAAGCATAGCGAGAGCCTTGAGAATACTTTGGGGATTTGCGAAAGAGCCGAGACCTTCCTCTATCATTCTTGGAGCTGTACCGTGTATAGCTTCAAACATCGCATACTTGTCGCCGATGTTCGCACTTCCGGCAGTACCTACACCGCCCTGTATCTGTGCGGCTTCGTCTGTGATGATATCGCCGTAGAGATTGGGAAGAACAAACACCTGGAACTTGCTTCTGATATCTTCATTCACAAGATTTGCCGCCATGATGTCGATGTACCATTCCTCGGCTGTGATGCCCGGATATTCGGAAGCTATCTCGTTACATATGAGCGAGAACTTGCCGTCTGTTTTCTTCATGATATTAGCCTTTGTGACGATGGACACATTTGTCTTTCCGTTAGCCTTGGCGTATTCAAATGCGGCTCTGGCAATTCTCTTTGTGCCTGCATTTGTTGTGACCTTAAAGTCAAATGCAAGCTTATCAGGGACTTCAAAGCCGGATGAACCGAGAACGTATTCACCCTCTGTATTTTCTCTGTAGAATATCCAGTCTATGTTCTTTTCCGGAACACATACGGGACGTACGTTTGCATAAAGATCAAGCTCACGGCGAAGTGTTACGTTTGCGCTCTCCATAGTGCCGCCCTTGGGAGTTGTGGTCGGGCCTTTGAGAAGTACATCACATTCCTTTATAGCCGCAAGAACGTCTGTGGGAACCGGCTGATTCTTCTGGAGTCTGTTCTCTATGGTGAGACCTTCTATTTCTCTTATCTCTATCTTTCCGCTCTCTATCTCTTTTGCAAGCAATTTCTGTGCAACACGTCTTGCTTCGTCAACAATGATCGGTCCTATTCCGTCACCGCCGATGACGCCTATGATTATTTTGTCTTTGTTTGCGAAATCTGTTCTTTCTGCATTATTCTCCATTCTGTCGGCTCTTTCAAGCTGAGCTTCGAGGAGCTTTCTGAAGTGGGAGACGTATTCTTCTATGTTGTAGGACATTGTTTTTCCTCCGGAAAATTCTGTTTTATTTTGATATGAATCGGAACCTGTATTTTAAATATTCCAAATCAATGACGCAACATTGTACGCAGTAACCA
This sequence comes from Oscillospiraceae bacterium, assembly GCA_015065225.1. GTDB lineage: Bacteria > Bacillota > Clostridia > Oscillospirales > CAG-382 > SIG622. The sequence goes on from SVQR01000065.1 coordinate 7,895, forward strand.
CCAGCAAGAATAAACCCAATATTAAAAAACAAACTGCCGTGTTTTTCTGTTGTTTATCCTTGTATTCTTTTGCTGTTATAAGCATTGTTACCGATAAACCGACAAACATCAGCGGCATTGATATATCAGCCCGAAGAGCCTTGGTTAATACCAATATTCCAAAGGCTACCGTTAAAGCCGAAAAGAAGAGTTTTAAATTTTTCATATATTATTCCTGTCGATTTCGATTTAATTATCTTGATTTAACTGTTCTTCGCCTTTGTATATCCCAGCAGACCGCCGCACTTGAGCATTTCCTTCTGTCTTTCCGAGAAGGAGCATACAAGCACAAATTCCTCGCCCGTTGTCTTATCCTTGAGCGTTATCTCACCGCTGTCCATGCCTGCGTGGATGTTGCAGAGCATAAGATCATCGCCCTGTGTGAGCTTGTCGTAATCGTCAGCGTTCTTGAATGTAAGAGGAAGAATACCCGCATTGATAAGGTTTGCAACGTGGATTCTTGCAAAGCTCTTTGCGATAACGCATCTTACACCGAGGTAAAGCGGTACAAGTGCCGCATGCTCACGGCTTGATCCCTGACCGTAGTTTGAGCCGCCTATAACTATACTCTTTCCTGCCGCCAATGCTCTTTCCGGGAATGTCTTGTCACATACGCCGAAGCAGTACTGGGAAAGATGGGGAATATTTGATCTGTAGGGAAGAATCTTTGCACCTGCGGGCATGATGTGGTCTGTTGTGATGTTATCGCCCACTTTAAGCATGAGAGGTGCTTCGATGGTGTCCGTTACCGGATATGTATCGGGGAACTTCTTTATGTTGGGACCTCTGAGTATCTCGACATCCTTTGCTTCTTCCTCCGATGCGGGAGCGATCACTGCGCTGTCGTCTATCTTAAAGGATGCGGGCATTGTGATCTCCGGCATTGTGCCAAGTGTCATAGGATCGGTGATAGTACCCGTAAGTGCCGCCGCAACAGCAGTTTCGGGAGAACAGAGATAAACTTGTCCGTCGGCAGTTCCGCTTCTGCCCTCAAAGTTTCTGTTAAATGTTCTGAGCGAGATACCGCCGGAATTGGGAGAGAAGCCCATACCGATACAAGGACCGCAGGCACACTCAAGAACTCTTGCACCGGAAGCGATGATATCGGAAAGCGCACCGCAGTCTGCGAGCATACCGAGAACCTGCTTTGATCCGGGGGAGATGGAAAGGCTGACATCGGGATTTACAGTCTTGCCTTTAAGTATCGCCGCAACCTTCAGCATATCGAGAAGTGAGGAGTTTGTACATGATCCGATACAAACCTGATCTACCTTTGTACCCTTGAGGGATTCAACCTCAACGACATTGTCGGGAGAATGAGGGCAAGCGATAAGAGGCTTGAGAGTCGAAAGGTTGATATCAATGATTCTGTCGTAAACAGCATCCTCATCGGAGCTGAGTGCAACATAATCCTCGCCTCTGCCCTCCGCTTCAAGGAATGCCTTTGTTATTTCATCCGACGGGAATATGGATGTCGTAGCACCAAGCTCCGTACCCATATTTGTAATTGTAGCTCTTTCCGGAACGGAAAGTGTCTTTACACCTTCGCCGCCCCATTCTATAATAGCTCCGACACCGCCCTTTACGGAAAGTATACGAAGTATTTCAAGGCTGACGTCCTTTGCCGTAACAAAGGGACGAAGCTTACCTGTAAGATTAACTTTAAACATCTTGGGCATAGTGATATAATATTCACCGCCGCCCATAGCAACAGCAACGTCAAGTCCGCCCGCACCGAATGCAAGCATACCGATACCACCGCCTGTGGGAGTATGGCTGTCCGAGCCTATGAGAGTCTTGCCCGGCTTGCCAAAGCGTTCAAGGTGTACCTGATGGCATATACCGTTACCCGGTCTTGAGAAATAAATACCGTGCTTCTTTGCAATACTGCCTATAAATCTGTGGTCATCGGCATTTTCGAAGCCACACTGGAGTGTGTTGTGATCTATGTACGCAACGCTTCTTTCCGTTCTGACTCTCGGAATGCCCATAGCCTCAAATTCAAGGTATGCCATAGTGCCGGTTGCGTCCTGTGTGAGTGTCTGATCTATTCTCAGAGCGATCTCTGTTCCGACGGTCATTTCACCGGAAACGAGATGATTTTTGATTATCTTTTGTGCTATTGTAAGTCCCATGATTTTGCCTTCCTTAAACTACAGTAATGTTTGGAATTCTTTTTCGCAGATAACGTATAATTTATTCTTTTGCGCATTTTCAAAGGAATTGTTCCATGAGGAGAATATCCCCTCATCAAGTCCCTTGATCGTGCCGGGTTTTCCGCGGATTACAAGTATACACAGCTTGTCTTTTTCAAGAAGCTCAGACGGTCTGCATATAATTTCCCTGTCAACCGCAGGTGTATTCATACCGGCAGGATAAAGCTTATCCCATGCGATCTCTCCCGGTGAAAGCTGTATGACAGTTTTACTGTCTGCTTTTTTTGCGGTAATTGCAATTTTAAGATCAATGCCGTTATGTTCCCGATAAAAGATATCAAAATACACGGTATGATCTGCAATTTGATTGTTTTTAAACATATCACTCTCTCGCCGCTTTCTCGATATTGTCTCTCGCATTCTTGATATGCTGAATGGTGAGAAGCTCCGCAAGATCCGCATTTCCGGCAACTATGGCATCGCAGATTGCTCTGTGTTCCTTGACGGATTGCAATGCTCTGCCTGTGTTCTGTACGGATGCTTTTCTGTACTTTATAACCTTCTTGTGGAGAGGATGGAGAGTATCGTAAAGTGCGGTACTGCCCGAAAGTCTGTAGACTGTTTCATGGAACTTTGAGTCCATGTTCTTGATGTTGTCCGGATCGCCCTTTTCGGTATAAAACTCCTGAAGCTCCACTATATCGCAAAGCTCCTTCTTGCCTTCCTCAGTGATGACCTCTGCCGCCCACTTGGAAGCAAGTCCCTCTGTTCTTATTCTTATCTCATACATATCGCATATATCCTTCTTGGATATACCGATGATCACCGCACCCTTTGTTGACACCTCTATAAGATGCTCCTGCTCAAGACGACGAAGAGCTTCTCTTATCGGTGTGCGGCTGACACCAAGCTGCTCGGAAAGGTGCATTTCGGTGAATACCTCGCCTCTTGCGTATGTGCCTGTGAGGATGTTCCTTTCAAGCTGTTCAAATATCTGATCGGCAAGGGAAACTGTTTTGTGTTCCATTGAGTTACCTCCTTGTGTTATTTGCCGGGGGTTTTTTACGGGGGGCCTCCGGCGGGCAGGGCTCCTCGCCCTGCACCTCGGTCGCTTTCTTGAAAGAAAGCGACGCAAAGAACTTTATGTTTTGCATAGCTCGCTGTCGCTCCCTATGCGGGGTTAATTCTTTTTGAATTCTCCGTTGGAAAATTCCTTTATTTTTCTGTCTATCTCCGCGGGAGCAAGTGATGAAACTCTTCCGCCCTCATATTCTGCGTCGATCCACTCTTTTAGCTTTATTACAAGCGGCGACTTCTTGTCAACACTGTTTTGAGCGTCAAGCTCGTAGTAGTCGTTTATCCAGTATGCTATACCCGCAAGTCCCGAAGTCTTGCTTATCATAACCGACGGCTTTCTTCCGAGGATCTTCTTGGTATTGAAGATGTTGTATATCTCCTCATCCTTTAAGAGTCCGTCTGCGTGGATTCCCGCTCTTGTGCAGTTGAAGCTCTTTCCCACAAAGGGTGTCATGGGCGGTACTACATATCCCATGTGTTCTTCAAGATATTCTGCTATCTCTGTGATGACCGTAGGATCCATACCGTCAAGTGAGCCTCTTAAAGATGCATATTCAAATACCATCGCTTCAAGCGGAATGTTACCTGTTCTCTCGCCTATGCCGAGAAGTGAGCAGTTAACAGCCGATGCGCCGTAAAGCCATGCGGTTGATGCGTTTGCGACAGCTTTGTAGAAGTCGTTGTGACCGTGCCATTCAAGCATCTCCGACGGAACATCGCCGTAGTGATGCAGACCGTAGATGATACCGGGAACGCTTCTGGGAAGTGCTACCTCCGAGAAGGGTACTCCGTAGCCCATGGTATCACAGGCTCTGATCTTTACGGGGATGCCTGCCTCCTGGCTCATCTCCTGGAGCTTATTTACAAATGGAACAACAAAGCCGTAGAAGTCTGCTCTTGTTATATCCTCAAAGTGACATCTGGGAGAAACTCCCGCTTCAAAAGCCTGTGCTACCGTTTCAAGGTACATATTCATGCACTGGCTTCTTGTCATTTTCATTTTTTTGAATATATGATAGTCACTGCAGGAAACAAGGATGCCTGTTTCACGGATACCAAGATCCTTTACGAGCTTGAAGTCCTCCTTGCTTGCACGTATCCATGTGGTGATCTCCGGGAAACGAAGTCCCAGATCCTGACATCTCTGAAGTGCTTCCCTGTCTTTCTTTGAATATACGAAGAACTCCGTCTGACGTATAATACCGTAAGGACCGCCGAGCTTTGACATGAGCTTAAAAAGATCAACTATCTGTTCGACCGTATACGGCTCAACAGACTGCTGACCGTCTCGGAATGAGGTATCGGTAATCCATATCTCCTCCGGCATATCCATCGGAGCGCGTCTGTGGTTGAAGGATACCTTCGGTACTTCGTCATAAGGATAGATATCGCGGTACAGGTTGGGGTTTTCCACATCCTGGAGCTGATATTTATAGCTTTTCTGTTCAAGAAGGTTGGTTTTGTTGGATATTTCGAGCATTGCTGCACCTTCCTTTCGTTATTTATAGACAATGGGTATTTGTATTAGTGTATACAATTATACCGCATTATAATTATTCTGTCAATATACAATATGTAAATAAATACAGATATGTGTGTATTTTTGTGTACAAAAGTGACAAACAGCGGATTCACAGCAAATCACAAAGGCGAGCATTTCCGTATCATCCGAAAAACACAATCTGAATATTTTAATGCAAAAACAGGGTACTCCAAAGAAGTACCCTGCAACATCAAATATTTACCGTATTCATATATTCCCTCGGTGAAAGTCCCGTGATCTTTTTAAACACCTTGGAGAAGTAGTGGGGATTGTTGAAGTTCAACATATTGGATATCTGCATAAAGTTATGATTCTTTTCACGAATAAGCTTTTTTGCCTCTGCGATCTTCAGAATGTTCACGTACTCCATGACACTGTATCCCATGACAGCCTTAAACCTTGTACAGATGTAGGTCTTTCCGTAGTTGACCTCCTTGCAGATCTTGTCAAGATTTATATTTCCGTATATGCCGTCACGTTTGATTATCTCTATTATCTTTGCGGAAAGATTTTCGCCGCCGTCATCCGGAATGGCACTGCCTCCCTTTGCTACGGTACTTCCGAATTTGCCGTTTTCCGCTTCCTTCCTTATGCGAAGATCCGATACCGTACCACGCTCCTGCTCACCGGAACCGCCGCGTATCAGCTTTATCAAAAGCTCCTCCAGCCTCATCCTTATTATCTGAGAGCCGCCGAACGAAGGATCCTTTGCCATGCTCAGCTCCTTCAGATCCCTGTCAAATACCGGAAGGGCATATGTGGTCTGGCTCTCGGCGATGATATCCGTTATAAGACTTCTCATTTTGCGTGGAACAGCAATGTGCTTGCCCTCAAAGAATTTCATTGCCTCGTCCTCGCATACAAAGCTTATGACAAATACGTTGGGCGCGGATACCCCATTGGAACGTAGCTTGTGAAACTCCATCGGCTTGTGAAAGAGTGCTTCGCCCTGACTCAAGACTATATCGCTTGTCGCCGCAGTTGCGATGATCTCACCCTTGTCAACGTACACCATTTCCCAGAAATCATGGCTCTCACCGTGGTAGATGTAGTCCTTGGTAAATTCGAAATAGTGAATAGTGACTATGGAGCTTACATTTATATAATTCTTAATGCGGTGCTTCTTGTACTGTATGCTTTCCGACAATGCGCCACACCTCCGCTTAAAAAACATTCCACATATATTATTTTAACTTAATGTCTGAAATATTTTTCAAACGGTTTATGGAAAACTTGTAAAATATTCCGCGATCTCTGTTACATTTTTTCTGTAAAACGGGCATTTTTGTTCACAACAAAAATTTTATGGAACATTTTGGATTTTTTTACGTCAAAGCACTCGGATGACAAAAATCGACACAAAGCAAATTTTATTAGCAGATTATTCATTACTTTTTTTGACAGCTATTGACAAAATGTAAAAAAACTGATATAATAATGAAAGGTTTTTACACGAATTGTCAACAAGAACGAAAAGTTCCGAACGACTATGTCAGAAAAGTAAAAAACAATACAGTATCGGGAGAAAACTCATTATGGATCTGAATATCATCTTGCAGTTCCGACGCACGGGCGGCAGCTGGCTTTGCCCCGAATGCGATACCGAAAACGCAGACGGAAGCGTCAACTGCAGTATCTGCGGACACAGAAGAACAAACGACGATATGATCATCGTGGATGTTCCGATGGAAAGTCCGGCGGAAGCGGCGGCGGCAGAAAAGAAATATCACAGCCTGCCGGTCGGAGGCACAGGCGATTCGGCTTCACAGCCTGTCCACGGCGGTATAAGAAAATCCGCACCGCCCGCACCGGGAAGACTTCCTGACAGCGGCGAGCTTTCCGCGGCAAAGAGACTCACCGAAAGCACCGGCTCATTTAAGAAAACGGATGACGGCGGAGGCAGGACGGCGGCTATCGTGATAGGCATACTTATAGCGATCATCGTGGTAATTGCTATTGCGTCATCAATGTAAACAAACGGACAATTACAGATTCGAAGATATACGGAGGTAAAAAAAGTGATTTGCGAAAAATGCGGCAAGAGCAATCCCGGCGGTATAAAAAAATGTGCATACTGCGGCGCGGATATGCCTGAGACCTTCTTCTGCTCGGGATTTGCGGACATTCTTACAAAACAGCACACCGAGAGTGCAGGCTCATATCCGACAACGGAAAGAATAAGCGAAACAAATATGAATACGGGAGTGAACGAAGAATATATGAAACAGATACTCAAC
>SVQR01000066.1 GCA_015065225.1 Oscillospiraceae bacterium
CGGACCTACATTTATGTTGCTGTTGAATGTACCGCCCGATATCTTTGCTTCCACAGAGTCGACTGTGCCGTACTGCTGACCGCCAATGAAGATCGGCTTCTGGAATGTACCGCCGTCAACGTAAAGACCTGCCTTGCCGTCAATCTTACCGCTTGTGTCGTCACTTACTGAATATTTATCAGAGGACACATAACCGCCGACGTAGATCTCGCCCGTAAATGTACCGCCGCAGATCTTAAGGATAGCATCACCGGTTACACGACCACCGTTAAAATCTGCACCGGAGTAGATTAGTCCGTATGTACCGCTGTGGATCTCAATATCGCTTTTTGCAACGACTGCTTTGTAACCACCGTTGCCTATCTGGAGGAATCCGCCGCCGTCGTTGGTGACAGTAACATTTTCGCCCATTATAAGCTTGTAGCCGCCGGCAAAGAGGTTCTTGTATTTAGCTGCAATACCAATATTGAAGTTTTCGTATGTGGTATCGCCCATCATGGTGATGCCGTCGCTCATGATGAGTTTTCCGCCTTCTGCTGTAGATATGGTTACATGACCTCTGCCGGATGTATCTGTCATGCCGCTTGTTGTGTTGTATTCACCGCAGATGATTATCTTGCCGGCAACGCCGTTCGCAAACTTCTTGAATGCATCTGTCATTGTGGGAAGTGCGGTTTCGGGTGTAAGACCGTCATTACCTGCTGCACCGTTTACTGCATCAACATAAACTACCTGAGCTCTTACTTCATCAAACTGATCTACCTTTATCTTACCGAGAAGTGCCGCTCTGTCGCCTGTGTAGTCAACAAGGTCAACGAGTGTGTAGCCTGTTACGCCAATGCCGTCTGCTGTTGTGTCTGTGATAGAGCCTGTAACCGTACCGCCGTTTATCTTGAGAGTGTAGTCACCGTTCTGGATCGGGTATGTAACATCATCAAGAACTTTGTTGGCATTCGCCGATCTGAATCTGATGTTGCCTACAGTACCGCCGTTGACGGTAAGATATGCATTACCGGTATGCTTATATACCACCCCGCTTGAACCCATGGAAAGGTTATTTATAGTACCACCGTTTATGGTGCATCTTATGTCGCCTGTGATTGAATGGAGCTTTCCGCTGTTACCGCAGTGAAGTCCCATGTGTAGATTGCTGAGCGAACCGCCGTTCATCTCGTATTCGAGATCAGCATTTACTGTTGTCTGATTCCATCCCGAAGCGAAAACGCTGGTAAAGTCACCGCTGTTAATGGTAAGATTTCCGCCTCTTGTGAAAGTTCCTCCGTCGCCTGTCATGAATATCTGCTTAGTCGTACCTTCTGCACCGGAACTTACGGTAAGGTCTGTGTAATTCTTATCGCCAAAGGTGAGGGAAAAGCCGTTGAGATAGATACCGCCGTCTTTTTTGGACATTGTATAATTAAGGTCACGGATTGTCATATTACCGCGGAGATTGTAGTGTCCCGTTGTTTCAAGAGTGGAGTCCTTATCCCAGCCTATGATGGTGTAATGTCCTTTTTTGGTGATGCTTTCGGAAATCTTACCGCTTGCTGTTTCCGTTACTTTGTCAACTATAACGATAACACCGCCGCCCTTGGATTCGAGGAGTTCCATGGCGTAATCAATAGTACCGTAAGGACGTGCAAGATTTCCTTCGGCATAGTCATCGGTAGAGTTTGTACCTTTGTCATCAATGTAGATGGCATCAGACGGAATAACATATGTATAAAATTTATAGGTAAGCACCTTCTTGTCGGCAGAGAGGGTCGTATTCTCTGTTGCTGCCGCAAGCGCATCCGCAAAAATATAACCGTCGGGTGCGGTATATGTCGCAGTATATGCAACAAGTTCATTACCTTCGGGCTTGTCACCGAAATTGAATCCGTCAACACCTTTCCATACGGGAGTAAGTGTCACACCTGCAATATTGGTATTTGTTGCAGTAGCTTCAGGTGCGGAAACAGCTACTCCTTCAAGATATCCCCATTGTTTTTCGGGCAGTGTTTCAAGTGATGTGATCTCTACATCCGCATTTTGTGCAAATGACGTAAAGACTGCAAGGTTTGCCATCATAAGAAATGACAAAAGGATCGCTACGATTTTTCTCATTATTTAATATCCTTTCTTAATTAATGAACAATATCACAATATAAATTCTACCACAGATTACGCACAAAGTCAATGCATATACTTGCTTTTTTTCACATAAATATCGTTATTAATTGACTATTATAGTATCTTTTGCACAAAACTATTATAAAAAAATACCCCGACAATGTCGGGGCATAAATTGTTTTATTGACCTTCAGCGGCATTTGCGCTATCGGAGCTTTCCGGCTCATCAAAAACAAGAGTATCAACGTTTACTATTGTTTTGAGTGCTTCCTGGAACTGGATATCCTCGGCAAGTGTGAGCTTATAGAATATCTCCTTTTGCTCCTCGGTAAGATCTATATCAATATCGGGAGAAAGACCTATTCCCTCATAGTTGTCAGACTTCGGAGGATTGTACATTCCCGTTGATATGGAGAGTGCACCGCCACCGATATTGGGGGAGAGAGGAAGCATTGTCTGCATCGTACCCTTACCATAGGTTGTTATGCCTATCAGCTTTGCTTTGTCATAATCACGGAGCGCACTGGCAAACAGCTCTGCGGCACTTGCTGTGTTTTCATTTATAAGCACTGCCATGGGAGCATCAATACAGCTTGCATCGGAATTTATTACAGATTCTCCCGAATCCTTTTCGTATATCCTTATGATGGGACCTTCGGGAAGCAGATAGTCAAGTATTCTGCGGATGGAATCCAAAGCACCGCCGGAGTTGTTACGAACATCAAAGACATAACTTGTCGCTCCATGTGCCGTAAGGTCTTCCATCGCTGCGATAAAGTCTTCCGGTGTTGGCATATCAAAGGAAGAAATACTGATATATCCGACAGAGCCGCCGTAGAGCTCGTATTCCACCGTTCTGCTGTCAATAACGGCTTTTGTTATGGTATGATCCTCTGTAACAAGCGGATCTCCGCCTTTTCTTATGCTTACCGTTACCTTTTCACCGGGCTTGCCTGTTGCTATATAAGAAAGAGTGCTGTAATAGCCTCTGTCTTCTATCGTTTCCCCGTCAACCGCATATATTATGTCACCGGCGCGTATTCCGGCTTCCATTGCGGGACTGTTTTCATTGACGGAAGTGATGTATATCCCTCCGAGCGTACTGTCGTAGATGACCGTAACACCGAGGCCTACCTGCTCGCCGTTTGTTTCGTTTGTATAGAGCTTGTATTCCTCACTGTCAAGATATGAAGCATATTTGTCGCCGATACCGTAAAGATATCCGAGAATCATACCTTCTTCAAGCTCTTCTTCGTTAATATCGTGAACGTATGTCTTTCTTACGATCTCATCGATCGCGTTGAGCTTTGCATATGAGCTTTCCTCTTCGGCAATGGTATATACCGTCTCCGAATATTTCTTTTCAACGGCACCGTAAGTGATCTGATATGTCACGAACGCTGTCAGCGCGATAAGCAGAACAGCCGATGCTATTCGAGTTGCAATTTTTCCCATGACCAATATTCCTTTCATAGTTGGATTTGTAATTAAGCCGCATTCTTATATGATGATACAATCTGCATGAAGAATACAAATACTTCCGTGCAAGATCGACATTGTCCGACATCATACGGCAGCTTTCGTAATATCCCCATAAAACGGACAGGAGGACTCAAGCCAAGCCCTCCGATATCCTTTAATTGCATGTTCTCTTACGGGAGATAATGATTGGGATCCTTATACTGACCGTTTATTCTGACAACAAAGTGCAGATGGTTTCCGGTTGAACGTCCCGTTGAACCTACATATGCGATAACATCACCCTGATTGACCTTCTGACCAACCTTAACGTTGTAACCGCTGCAGTGAGCATAAAGAGTGATCATTCCGCCGCCATGGTCAATAATAACGCATTCGCCGTATGTATCATATCTTGAAGCACGTGTTACAGTACCGCTTGCGGCAGCATAAATGTGAGTACCGTGCGGTGCCGGGATATCAAGACCGTTATGGAATGATGTCTTTCCCGTGAAGGGATCTTTTCTGTAGCCGTAGCTGGATGATTGCGGCTTTCTTGATCCGAGCGGCCAGGCGAGACTGCCGTTGCCTCCGCCGGTCTTGCTTCCGGAGTCGCCTTTACCGTTATTCTTCTGCCCTTCCGCTTTTTTCTTTGCTTCTTCTTCTTTCTTGAGCTGGGCTTCCTTTTCGGCTATCTGTTTTTCAAGTGCTTTGATATCCTTTTCGAGTGCAGCTGTGTCTCTCTCTTCGATGGCGAGCTGATTCCTCATGTATTCCTCATCGGCTTTAAGCTCTTCCATGATAGCATCCACTTCAGCGAGTATCGGCTCGCGTTCCGCTTTTACAGCTTCAAGTTCGAGCTTTAGAGAATCCATTGCTTCAAGTGTTGTGGATAGGTAAGCGGTTACCTCATCGAGAGATGCCGCTGTTGCTTCGATCTCTTCTATAAGTGTTCCGCTGTAATCCATATGATAGGAGATAAAGTCAAGTCTCTGTAGAAAATCGCTTATGTCCTTTGAACCGAGAATGAGATCTATATAAGATTCATCGCCGTACATATAAGATGTTCTGATCATCTCACCGAGGGTATCTATTTGCTGATTTCTCTTCTTTTCAAGCTCTACTCTCTCGTTTTGTTTTTCGCTTATCGAAGCCTCATACTCGGCGATAAGGAATTTTGCGTTTTCTATCTGCTCTGTGAGAAAACGTATCTCGAGTTCAAGTTCATCCTTTCGCTGAAGAGTGGTCTTTTCAACATCCTTATTCTTTGCGAGATCCTCACGGACCTTCTTTGCTTTCTTTGCGGAATCATTGTACTTATCCTTCAGTACGCCAAGCTGATTCTTTTGCTGATTCAGAGTTGCGGCCTCAACTTTCAGTTCAACATCCGGTGTGGTGGAAACAGAGGATATCGTGATAAAAGCTATGAGCAATGGGATAAATAACCGCATGCATATTTTTTTCATGTTACTTCCTTTCTGTCATCACGTAGATAAAAGCTTATGCTTTGAGGTGTTTTCTGTTTGTAAATGTACCGAGTATACCCGTGAGAAGTCCCACTATAAGGAAAGCCGCAAGCAGGAACACATAGTAATTCATGCCGGGGATCTGAGGGAATGCGGCGTCTTCAAGTCTTACAAACTTTATAAAATCACCGTAATTCTTTACAATGTTGGATACTACCGATGAGTAAGCCGAAACTATTATCGCGTATGATGAAAGAGCCGCGATTATGCCGAGGATTATACCTTCAAGCACAAATGGGAACCCGATAAAGAAGTTGGTAGCACCGATATAGCGCATTATCTTTATCTCCGCTTTTCTTGCTTCGTGGGTGAGCTTTACCGTATTACCGATAACGAATACCGATACGAAGAACAGCATGATGAGCAACGCTGTGGATACAGTATTTATGATGCTTTTAAGATTTGCGATCTTATCAACAATATCCTTTCTGTTCTTTGCTTCTTCGACACTGTCAAGTGCTGTGATGATGCCTATTCTCTGTGTAAGCGTGTTATCCGTGTAGTTTTCCGAGTATGATACTGTAAATGAGTCGGGCAGGGGATTGGAGTCACCGCTGTAAAGATCGAAAATGTGTGCGGATTCTTCACCGTACTTCTCTTTTTCCGAAGCAAGAGCTTCTTCCTTTGAGGTAAACTCAATATCCTCATCGGTGACGGCAAAGGCTTCTTTTATCTGCTGACGGACATTTTCGTTATCCTCGTCTGTTGCGGTGGTCTTCATGTAAAAAACTATTTTTCTGTAATCTTCAAGAGAATCGAGATTTACATCAATATTTACCTTGAGCATCCAGAAAGTACCCATAACCAGCAATGCAAGTACAAGGCTGACTACCGAAACGATACTTGAGAGAGGGTTTCTGTAAATACCCTTTGCCGCTTCACCCAGGAACGTACTGACCTTATATCTTCTCATGATCACTGCACCTCCCCGTTGTCATCCGCGTCGTTGTCATCATTGCCCGCGGGGATCATATCGTCAAAATCGGTGTATGTCATATGTGGTTTCTCACTTTCGGGATAGTTGCTGTGATTACCATGTGAAATGAATTCCGAATTATGTATTGCACTTCCGTCTTCATCAAAGGCGGGGACTGCAAGGTCATGCTTGTTGAGTTCGGGATATTTTGTATCCGAAACAAGCTCACCGTTTATTATGTTTATGATTCTTTCATTATAGAGCTTTACAAGATCGCTCGCGTGAGTTACAACTATTACAGTTTTTCCGAAGCGGGATATCTTTACCAACAGATCCATGATATCCTTTGCAAGTGCCGTATCAAGGTTGCCTGTCGGCTCATCCGCAACAATTACGCCGGGATTGTTTACAATCGCGCGTGCAACGCAAAGACGCTGCTTTTCACCGCCGGAGAGCTTCTTGGGCATAACATTTTCTTTGCCTGAAAGACCGACTATCTCAAGTGCTATCGGCACTTTTTCTCTGATCTCGGATTTCGGCTCGCCGAGCACCTCCATTGCAAAGGCGACATTTTCATATACCGTCTTATTTTCAAAAAGTCTGAAGTCCTGGAATACGAATCCCATGTTGCGCCTAAGGAAAGGCACTTTTCTCGCAGGGATCTTATCAAGTCTGTAATTGTCAACATAGAGCTTTCCGCTTGTCAGCACTTCTTCTCTCAAAAGCAATTTTGTAAGAGTCGTTTTACCGGCACCGGAAGGTCCCATGACGAATACGAATTCGCCGTCTTCTATAGTCAGATTAAGATTGTTGAGTACATATCTTTTTTTGTCATAAGTCTTGCATACATTCTCAAATTTGATCATAGGCTCATCTCCCAACATAAAGATTTACCGCCGCACATATATACGAAACTCTATCGGGCAAAAAACAGACCCCGGCAGTATACATAATAATTATACCACACCGGAGTCATGCTTTTTAAGTTATTTTATATTAATGATATGTAGAATTTTGGTTAATTTGTGTGTAAACCAAGTGAAAAATATCAGTACTTTATGGGTTTTGATACAAGATACTTCTTAACCATGAGTGCAACCTTGAAGGTTATGGCGTGCTCAAATTCACGGAGATCCAGACCTGTCAGCTTCTTGATCTTTTCAAGTCTGTAAACAAGAGTGTTTCTGTGAACGAACAGCTTCCTGGAGGTCTCGGAAACATTGAGGTTGTTTTCGAAGAAGCACTGGATGGTCATGAGAGTTTCTCTGTCAAGGCTCTCAAGGGAACCCTTTTTGAATACTTCCTGGAGGAACATCTCGCAAAGAGTTGTGGGAAGCTGATATATGAGTCTTCCGATACCGAGGTTCTCATAGTTGATGATATTCTTTTCCGTGTCAAATACCTTACCGACTTCAATTGCCACCTGAGCCTCCTTGAAGGAACGTGCAAGGTCTCTGATATTCTCGGCAACAGAACCGATACCGATGGTCACTTTGATATAGAAGTCGGAGCTGATAGTATCAACGATGGAGTTTGCGATCTTTTCAAGCTCCTTGGTATCGCAGTTGTTCTTTACTTCCTTGACAACAACTATATCTGTCTCACCGACATTGATGACGAAATCCTTGTTCTTTTCCGGGAACATATTCTGAAGGATGTCATAAGGCATGATATCTGTCTTGTCGGAGAATCTTACAAAGAATACAGCTCTCGAAACATCGTTTGTGAAGTGAAGCTCCTTCGCCTTGATATATATATCGCTGGGGAGGATATTGTCAAGTATGATGTTCTTGATGAAGCTTGACTTGTCATACTTTTCATCGTAAAGGGTCTTGATATTGCCGAGAGAAACGGAAAGTATTCCCGCAATATCGGCGGCAGTCTTATCATCGCCTTCTACCATGATGACATATTCGATCTTTGTGTGCGGACCGAGGATCTTGTAGGTGTATCCGCCGGCGATATAGTTGTCGGCGCTGAAGCTTACTCCCTCAAGGATATCTCTCTTTTCCTCACCGATCTTGACAAGCTCACTGCAGGCAACGATGATACCGTTTTCGTCGATCACACCGATAGTCCTGTCAATGTTGTCCTTCATCTGATGGATAATTCCCTGAAATAATCTGTTTGACATTTTACGTACCCTCCTGTTTTATTATTGATTAAGCAGTCTTACGGTATAGAAAACACCGAGACCAACATATTGTATAAGAAGAACGAGCTCGCCGACAAGCACATTTACAGCACCTGTACAGCAGAGAACAGCTGTTACGGCAGCGACCGCAACCGATATTACTATCGGGATAAGAGTCAGCTTTTCCTTTTTCATGAAAGCCTTGTCGGAAAGAAGTCTGACCGCGGTTATCACAACGTAGATAAGTGTACCGAGGCAGATAAGAGCAAGTCCGACCTTTGCGATGACGGAAACTGTTCCGCTTGTACCGGGATTTCCTTTGACCATCCAGATCATGAATGCCGCAACGATGTTAAAAAGAGTGATAAGATAGAAATCCTTGAGGTAGAAATGCCTTACATAGTAAGCGACCGCAAATCCGATCGTAGCTGCGATGATCATGTAGGTGTGTGTCGTAACGATAAGCATCAGAAAATATGTCAGAAGGAACAGCGTAACGCCGCAGGCATCGTTGCTTGAGAAGTATCTGAACGACTCATCCTTTTTCTTTCTGCTGTTCAAGTACTTCCACAGACACGCAAGTCCGAAGAGAAGCACGAATGCTCCGATCACCCATGGACATTTCACAACGAAGAAATTGATCTTCATGTACAGCGATCCGCGTTCATAAACCATATTTGACGCTGTAAAGAATATTACCAGGCAGAACAATATAAACGCAAACATCGCCTTGAAGGAGGCTATATCCTGTTTGAGCTTGAGGTCCTGATCGGGTTTCATGATTGTTTTTTTCTTAGCCATAGCTCATCATGCCTTTCTGAATTAATATTATTAAATTTTTTATTCGCAATTTCCTGTTAGCAGCATTACCGCCGACACTGCAAAGATGGGAGCTGTTTCGGTGCGCAGTATCCTCTTTCCGAGCCCCGCGGTAATTATGCCCGCATCCTTTGCCTTTTGTGCTTCCTCCGGAGCTATACCGCCTTCGGGACCTATGAAGATACCGACAGAAGCTCCGTCTCCGAGTTTTGTTATATTATCCTCGATGCATTTTTTTATAGAATAACCGTCTTCGCATTCATAGCACATAACGGAAAGCGTACATTCCGACATTTCCCGCACAGCTTCGGTGAAGGAACAGACATCATTCACTTTCGGTATGATACCTCTTCCGCATTGCTTTGCAGCTTCCTGAGATATCTTCTGCCACCTGTCACACTTCTTTTTTGCACTCTTATCATCGGGACGTGATATGCATCTTGAAGTCAGCACCGGAGTAAAATCGAAAGCTCCGAGCTCGGTACATTTCTGTATCACCGTATCAAGCTTGTCCCCTTTTGGAAGTGCCTGAAAGACTCTGACACGAACATTAGGCTCGCTGTCGCAAAGCTTTTTCTCAAGTATTCCCAGAGTTACCTCATCTTCTGTAAAGCCTGTTATACTGCACGAATACAAAATTCCCGAAAAATCCGAGACCTCAAGTGTTTCACCGACCTTCATGCGGAGCGATCGCGATATATGTCTTGCATCCTCACCGCCGATGGTGATAACGTCATCCCGTATGCATTTTGAAGGATCGTCAATAAAGAACCTCGGCATTACTCATCCCTCGCACGAAGAAGGATAGCCGCCCAGCCTTCCTTGTCGAAGAAAGCCTCTCTTTCAAAGCCGTACTTATTAAGAACCGCTTCGACCTCATCCGCTCTCTCGGAAATAATGCCCGAAACGATAAGCCGTCCGTTCTTTGCAAGCACCTTTCTGAACATCGGCGCCATCATTATGATGATATCCGAAACGATATTTGCCGCAATTATATCATATGACTTGGAGCAAACGGTATCGCAAAGCTCCTTGTCTGTAATGACATTTCCCACATAAGGATGGAACTTATCATCGGGAAGCCTGTTTATACCTGCGTTTTCTTTTGCGATCCTTATGGAATTTTCCTCAATATCAACAGCCGTGATATCCGATCCGGCAAGAAGATAAGCACCGATACCGAGTATTCCGCTGCCGCATCCCATATCAAGAAGGGTATCCGAATTCTTACCTTCCAGGATAAGTTTTTCTATACATTCAAGACAAAGTCTTGTTGTCATATGTGAGCCTGAGCCGAAGGATGATGCCGGATCTATTTCTATAATAGTCTGTCCGTCTTTCTTGTCATAATTCTCCCAAGTGGGCTTTATTACTATATTCTTGCCAACGGAGAATGGTTTGAAGTATTGCTTCCAGTTGTTCTCCCAGTCTTCGTCCGCTATCTTTCCTATCTCAACGGTAAGACGGCCGAATAATCCGTCACTATCTTCCCCTTTGAGCCTTTCGAGATCGGAACGTATGGCCGCGAGTCTTTCTCTACCCTGAGCGTTGTCCGGGAGATAGAATGTTACCTGCGTTTCACATTCCTTCAGGGCAAAAAGCTCGTCTTCGATATAATCCCAATATATCTCACGGCGCTCAAGAAAATCATTGAAGTCCTTGGCATCTGTCACCGAGTAGCCCGTGATATCGTTCATGAGAAGAATACCGGAAACAGGCTCGATACCCTCGGTAGTTGTGTAAACCGTAGCTTCGGTCCAGAACATAAAAGCCTAACTACCTTTCATTATTAATAAGTTACCGCACTTTTGTGTAAAAAAACCATAAAGATCAGGCTTTTGTAAAATATGTGCAGTACTGACTATCCTATTTTACAATTTTTTTCGTCAATTGTCAAGACCTTTTTGAAATTTTTTATGTAAAATACCTATATTTTTTTATTAGTCTTTAGTTAAATAGCCAATTTTGGACAGCAAAATGCACAACAAGCAAATTGCACATATATTTTTACCGTCAAAATAACCGAATGATGACTTTTTTGTCGGTGTCCGTGTCAAAGATATAACATGATAAATATAATGATACATGGGCACCTGTTTTTTATCAGACATCTCTTGCATGAAAGGAGCAATTTATTATGAAAACACTCTTTACAGGTTCTGCAACGGCACTTATAACACCTTTTTCCGATAACAGTATCGACTATGCTGCTCTGGGCAGGATAATAGACTTTCAGATAGAAGAAGGCACCGATGCTCTTGTCATCTGCGGAACAACGGGCGAGGTATCAACACTCACAAAGAAAGAGCGCGAGACACTTATAGAATTTACTGTCAACAGATGTGCGGGCAGAGTACCTGTCATAGCCGGTACGGGCGGTAATAATACCGAAGCTGCCGCCGAAATGTCATATTTTGCAAAAAAGGCAGGTGCAGACGGTATACTTTCTGTAGCACCGTATTATAATAAAGGAACAAATCAGGGGATCGTCGAGCACTACAAACGCATAGCCGAAAGATGCAGGCTTCCTGTGATGGTATATAATGTTCCTTCAAGAACGGGAGTAAATCTTACACCGGAAATGTACCGTGAACTCTCGGAGATACCTTACATTACCTCAATAAAAGAGGCGAACGGAAACGCAACATCATGGCTGTCCACCGCCAAAAAGTGCGGAGAAAGAATGACGCTCTATTCCGGCAATGACAGTGATACTTTGCAGATGATGTCCCTGGGAGCGAAGGGGGTTATATCCGTCGCATCAAATGTTATTCCCAAAAGGATATCGGATATGTGCCGTTCCGAGCTTCTTGGAGACAGGCAGGGGGCACTCTCGATATTTATGGAATGTGCGGAGCTTTTTGATGTGCTGTTTTGCGAAGTTAATCCTGTTCCGGTGAAATATGCGATGTCAAGAATGGGATTCTGCAAAAATGAGCTGAGACTGCCTTTGACCTGTGCATCGTCGGAGACTGTGAAGAAAATCGACAGTGCACTTTATGAACTCGGATTGATATAAAAAAAGCCGGCTGACGATATAATTTGTCAACCGGTAAAATATTATTTATCCGTTATTTCCGAAAGATCTGTAAAATGAAGAACATAACGGCCACCTTTGGTAAATTCCGCATCATCATCCTTTGAAATTCCGCTGTCGCTGTAGACAGCAACCTTTTGCGACCTCATTATCGCTACGGAACGCACTGCATTATCTTTCTTTTTTGTTTTAGGATCATGTGCAAGATGCTCCAGCACTCGTTTGGCTTCGGGAGCTTCTCTCTTCAGAAATGGCGGCAGCTTTCCGTATCTTGAATGTGAGAAAAAGTCACATACCATCATATCGGAAAGTATGTCTTTATCAACTTCCGGATAAGCGGAGAAGAAATCATAATAAACCCTTGCAAGATCAAACAGCGGCAAATGATCTTTGGCGTTTTTATCAAGATACTCTCCGAAGCCGAGGAACATATCAAAAGGAGAAATGTTTAAAACTTCGGTAAGATATTTCAGAGAAAGGCGAAACCTTCCGCTGTTTGATATCTTGTCGTTTACCGTATCAACGAGCTTCAACTTCGCAATATCATCTTTTGAAAGCCAGGGCGTTGATATGACCTCATAAGGTGCATCTTTCGAGAATTCACATGGATAATTCTCTTTTTCCATCCTCATCGGTGCACCGTGAAGTAGCTTCAGAAATCCGAGCTGCAGCATATCCGCCCCCGGAGAGTAGGCTCTGTTGAAGCTGAAACGGAATGAATCGAGGTCCTCAAAGGGCAGTCCCGCAATAAGGTCGGTGTGAATATGCATATTACCGAATGAAACTATCTTCTTTATGTTGTTATACAATTTTTCCGAATCGGTCTTTCTGTTTATAGCATCAAGGGTCTTTTCGTTGAAGCTCTGTATTCCGACTTCAAGCTGTATGCTGCCTTCCGGCATGGAGGAGAGCACATCGAGACATTCATCGGATAAAAGATCTCCGCCTATCTCAAAATGGACACATACTCCTTCGGGAATACCTTTCCCGTATTCACTTGCGATAAATCTCCATATCTCGCTTGCACGCTTTTTGTTTGCATTGAATGTTCTGTCAACAAACTTTATGGTCTTTGTTCCCGAATTTGCAAGACGCAGGATATTTCTTTTTGTTTCTTCAATATCAAAGAATCTCACAGAGCCGCATCTTCCCGAAAGACAAAAGGCACATGAGAACGGACATCCTCTGCTTGATTCGATATAGGAAATCCTGCCGTGAAGAGCTTCGAAATATTCATCGGTGAAAGGAGATACGGGCTGATCTTCGCTGATATAAGGCTCCGAAATATAATAGCCGTCTTCTCGACGCATACATATACCGGGAATATCCGTAATAGCCTTGCCGTTCTTGCAGGATATTACGGCGGAACAGAGCATCGCAAAAGACCTCTCTCCTTCACCGGAAAGCACAAAGTCAACGAAAGCATTATCTTTGAGTATATCCTCAGCGTTGTAGCTGACCTCCGGACCTCCGAGGATGACTGTACATCCGGGAAGCCGTTCCTTAATATTTTTCGCAAGAGGAAGCACCTTTTTTATATTCCATATATAACAGCAGAATCCGATAACGGCAGGGGATTCCGAAACTATCTCATCTGCGATTTTTTCCATGTCTGCATTGATATTGCTCTCAATTACCTTTGCGGATATATCTTTCGTACAGTATTCCTTTATTCCCGCAAAAAGACACCACGGTGCAAGTCCCGAATGGATATACTGCGAGTTTAGCATACATATAACTATATCTGTCATAAAACTTCCTTGTTAAGTATTATTATTTGGTATGATTATATCATGAAAAATCCCCGTTGTAAATAATTTTGTAAAAATATAAGATTTTTTGCGAAAAATATCAAATTCTTCACCTCGTGCTTGACAAAACGGATTCTTTGTGCTATATTCGGGATAAACCTTATGCAAATACAGAAAGGATAATAAATAATGAGAATTTTCGATCCGAGAAAAACAGCAGCTCTCTGTGGCGAATATAAAGATTTTATACCGTTCCTCGGAACAGAAATAGAATTTCCGTCCGTTGACACACCTCTCGGAAAGGCGAGGATCGCCGCCGGTGAAGGGTACATGGACTATCAGCCTTCGATACTTCCTCTTTCGGATTACAGACGCTTTATTGAGGATGGAAACCGTGTTGTTTACGAAACGCCTTGTTTAGAGCGCCGACGAGCACTTGCAAACCTTGTTCTTGCAGAGCTTTGTGAGAAAAAGGGCAGATTCATGCGCAAAATAGTTGATATACTCTGGTGTATTCTCGAGGAGACCACATGGGTGATTCCGGCACATTACAGAGAAACATCCGGGAAATCAGCTTTTACCGATATCCCCTTTGATCATGAAGGAGTAGTTAACCTGGATCTTGTTTCGGCAGGTACGGGCGGTTTTATTGCTGTATTATATTATTTCCTCAAGGACAGACCGGAGGAGCAGTTCCCTTATGTTGTTAAGAAAAGAGTTCTTTTCGAGCTTCGCAGACGTATAATTGATGCTTACAAGCAACACACCGATTATTGGTGGAGAGGTTACAATGGGCTCCCGGTAAACAATTGGTGTCCGTGGATAACTTCAAATGTTCTGACCGTTGCGGCTATTGTTTGTGAAGATATTGAGGAAAGAAGATATTTTATAAAAGAAGCACTTTACAGCCTTAACTGTTTTGTTGATACCTACGGTGCGGACGGCGGCTGTGATGAGGGCCCCGGCTACTGGGATGCGGCAGGAGCGTGTCTTTACGATTCTCTTGAGATCATATACGATATGACGGGCGGAAAAACGACGGAGCTGTTTACAATAC
>SVQR01000067.1 GCA_015065225.1 Oscillospiraceae bacterium
CGTGACGGTGACGGATGTTCACTTTGACAACAATGTCATAGAAAAGTGTCAGTACTCCATAGAGTATTGGGTATCGCCTGCGGATCAGGATATCACAAAGTATTATATCGGCGACTATACCATTAACAATAATATCATGCGTGAAGCGGGTGTGGGCATATCACAGCTTCGCCCGGACAAGAACAGTGCGGCTCACATCAAGGGCTGGACAAAGTATAACGCGGTAAAGGATAATTCCTATGTGATCTCCGGCAACATCTTTGACAGAAGCCGCGATATGATGGTACATATAGGACTTCCCGCATTGACAGCTCCGACATCAAAGCCTGTTATGCAGAACAATACATGGATACAGTATGTTTCATCCGATGAAAATACAGCCTCATTCGGCGAATACGAACGCTCGTCCGTAAGGCTGGCGTATAACGATGATATACTTGAATCTTTCGCAAAATACGGCATACAGGATACGGACGTATACTTTGTAAAATGATTTAAAGATACACATCAAGGGCATCCTTAGGGGTGTCCTTTTTTGACGTAAAAAATTTTTTTGAGAAATTTTGAAAAAGTACTTGACAAGTTATTATCTTTGTGATATAATCAAAATGAAAATAAGAAAGGAGAGAGGAAAATGGATTGTACAAAGGTATATGAAACAGGGCTTCTCTATCATCATTACGCCAATACGGCATACCCTCTGACACCTAAGTCGTTTATGCAGTATAAGCTTACGGATGAGAAAGAGATCCGCAGTTTTGTGGAAGAGGAATGGAAGAAGGCTGACGAGCTGTCACTTTATATCCATGTTCCTTTCTGCAAGACAAGATGTAAGTTCTGCGAATATGTAGTGCTTGAAGGAACGGACGAGAGCATTGAGGATGAATATGTCGAGCTTCTCCTTTGCGAGATGAAGATGTATTCGGAAATGCTCAAAGGTAAAAGGATCGTTGGATACGACCTTGGCGGCGGTACACCCGCAAAGCTCTCGGTGGAAAACCTTAAAAAAATAACGGATGCCGTAAAGACAATGTTCAATATTGCCGAAGGAACGGTGTTCAGTATAGAGACAACGCCTCTCATCGCCGCAAATGAGCCGGAAAAGATAAAAGCAATATTCGATATGGGCTATGAGCGCATAAGCATGGGAGTGCAGACAGTATCGGAAAAGCTTCTTTCCGAGCTTGGGCGCGACGGATCGAAAAGTATATACGAAAGAGCCGTGGCAAATATCAGAGATGCAGGCTTTAAGAGATTCAAC
This sequence comes from Oscillospiraceae bacterium, assembly GCA_015065225.1. Classification (GTDB taxonomy): domain Bacteria; phylum Bacillota; class Clostridia; order Oscillospirales; family CAG-382; genus SIG622. The sequence continues at coordinate 1,262 of SVQR01000067.1, forward strand.
ATAGATCTCATGTACGGCTTTCTTCATCAGTCCGAATCGGATTTTGACAATACTCTTCATTACGCCATAGGTCTCGATCCCGAATACATCACCCTATACAGAAACAGATACAAGGGCACAAAGCTTGAATATGAGGCTGGCGGCGTATCCATATACAAGGCTATGTATCAGTATCGTATAGCTCACAGGATACTTACGGAAAACGGATATAATGCCAATATAGGTAAAAATACATTCAGTAAGGTAGAGGGTGACTACGGTACAAGCGATTATCTCACAAAGCGCGTAATAAACGGAACATCCTATGTGGGAATGGGACTGGGAGCTCAGTCCTTCGGTCCCGGGTATCTCGCTTACAATCTCGGTGCAGCGGAAAAAAGAATGGAGCGTTACAGAGAGGCGATAAGAGCCGGTAAGCTTCCGTTCCAGGATATATACAGACTTCCCGAGGACGAGGCGATTGCCAAGATGGTATCCGTTGCATTCTACTTTGCTTTCATCGATATGGAAGCCTTCAAAAAAAGGTTCGGTGTCGATTTCAGAGAAAAGTTTCCGGAAGAGGTAAAGTTCGTTCTTGATAACGGACTTATGGAGATAAAGGGGCAGAGGATATACCTTACGGACAGAGGATCAGATTTCATAAACGGTGTCATCCCTCTGTTCTACTCGGAAAGATCCAAGCTCGAGCTTGAGACCGCATTCAAAAACAAGAAGCTGTCGGAAAAGAGCGATGAGGAGCTGTTCCTCTCCGCATATGACATAAAGGATTACGAAAGACCATCCGTTGCAACGGACGTTGCGGCATTCACGATATTATCTGAGGAAAAGGAATGCTACAGAAAGAATCCGGAATCAAATCTTGCGGTGCTCCTTATAAAAAGAGGCGAGCATCCCTTCATGAACTGCTGGGCTCTTCCCGGAGGCTTTTTGAAGAAGGATGAAACTGTTGAAGAGTGTGCGATAAGGGAGATACGCGAGGAAGCAAATGCCGAGCCTGTTTCCATAATGCCCGTGGGTGTATTCAGCGAGCCGGGACGAGATCCGAGAGGATGGATAATCTCAAGTGCTTTTGCATCCGTCATGGCTGAGGAAAACATAAAGGTCATGGGTGGAGATGATGCGATAGATGCAAGATGGTTCAATGTTACATTCCGTGAAAAGAATGACGGACTCTTTGAACTTGTACTTGTAAACGGTGAAAAGGAAATAAGATGTGAGCTCAAAAAGACAGGCAGCCGCTTCGGACGTCCTTGCTTTGAGATAACGGACGGATCGGATATCGCATTTGACCACGCGAAGATAATCGCATCCGCGCTTGAGTTGTTCAGGGTTGAAGCAGATAAGATGGATGTGGTGTTTGATTTCCTGCCGGAGAAATTCACTCTTGCATCCCTTCAGAAGGTGCAGGAAACGCTGATGGGAACAACACTTTTGACAGCTAATTTCAGAAGAAAGATCGCGGATCTTGTTGAAGAGACAGATGAATTTACAGAAGGCGCGGGACACAGACCTGCAAGACTTTACAGAAGAAGAGGTTGAATAATATGACATACTGCGGTAAGATCAAAAAGTTTATGATAGATGAATTTGCCGGATGGAAGGTGTTTGATTACATCTGGATATTTATCGCATCGGCGGTGATACTTGGGTTGTCCCTGTACTGGGAGGACGATCTTATCGGTATAACATCCGCGCTGACCGGGGTATGGTGTGTTATACTTACCGGAAACGGGAAGAGAAGCTCCTTTATTTTCGGAATGGTGAATGTATTGTGTTACATCTTCATTTCGTGGAAGGCGAGCTTTTACGGCGAGGTAATGCTCAATGCACTTTATTATGTTCCGATGAATGTAGTCGGCTGGATAGCATGGACAAGACATATGAACCAACAGACCGCTGAGGTAAAGAAGAAGAGCATGAAGATCAATGTACAGGTGATAGTATATGCACTTACATTGCTCAGCATCTTCGCTTACGGTTTTATCCTGAAGCTTCTGGGCGGAAACCTTCCCTTTATAGACAGCATGAGCACGATGGTGTCGATCGTTGCACAGATACTCTCCGTCAAGCGTTACACCGAACAGTGGGTGCTTTGGATAGTGGTGGACATCGTTTCCGTCATTATGTGGGGGATCAACTTTGCAAGAGGCGGAGAGAGCATAGCAACACTTGCGATGTGGAGCGTATATCTCGTAAACGCCATCATAATGTATCTGAAATGGAGAAAGGAAGCAAAAAATGTATAAAGTCGGAATATACGGAGGATCCTTCAATCCGCTTCATATGGGGCATCTCTCCTGTATCATCCGTGCGGCGAATATGTGCTCGGAGCTTTACATAATCGTATGTGATGCAAAAAAACGTGAGGAGATCGACATCCGCATAAAATACAGATGGGTATATCAACTTACAAAGCATATAGGAAATGTAAGTATAATAATACTGGATGATAAATGCGAGTCAAAGTCAGAGTATACCGATGAGGAAGCACTGAAGGATGCAACTTACATAAAGGAGATCATAGGTAAGCCGGTGGATGTTGTGTTCTGCGGTGATGATTACAAAGAAGGAAGCTTCTGGTACACCTGTTATCCCGAAGCGGAAAAATATGTGTTCCCGAGAAATGGTATAAGCTCTACAGAGATCAGGAAAGATGTATACGGTCATTGGGATTGGCTGCCGGCTGTAGTCAGGGCTCATTATGTAAAAAAGGTCCTTCTTGTCGGCGGTGAGAGTACAGGTAAATCCACATTGACCATAAATCTTGCAAATTATTACAATACCAACTATGTGGATGAAGCAGGGCGAGAACTTTCGGAAAAGTCCGGCACGGACAGAATGATGTTGCAGGAGGATTTTACGGAGATACTGCTTCAGCAAAAGCTCAATCAGATGAGAGCGGCGGAACACAGCAATAAAGTATTGTTCATAGATACGGATGCACTTGTAACACGCTTCTACCTCGGATTCCTCGAAGGGGGAGATGCAAGTAAGAATATACAGCTTGCAGATGCGGTGGATTCTTTAAATGAATATGATCTGATACTGTTTATGGAACCGGATGTCCCGTTTGTTCAGGACGGTGACCGCAGTGAGATAATACACGCCGACAGAAGGAAATATTCCGATCAGATAAAGGCGATACTTGATGCGCACGGCAAGAAGTACATCTGTATAAACGGTGATTATCGGCAAAGATTCGAAAAGGCAACGGAAGAAGTGGATAAACTGATAAACAATTGACATTGAAAGGAGAAGCATCATGAAAAAAACATTACTTGTAATTGATATGCAGAACGATTTTATCGACATGGCTCTGGGAACAAAAGAGGCGGTAGCGATAGTACCGAAGGTAAAGGCGAAGATAGATGAATATCTGAAGAACGGCGACGAGATAATCTATACAAGAGATACTCACAGTGAAAACTATCTTGATACTCCCGAAGGAAAGAAGCTTCCTGTTCCTCATTGCATAAAGGGTACAAAGGGCTGGGAGATCGCAGACGGTCTTTATGCAGAAGGAAAGAAGATAATAGACAAACCGAACTTCGGATGGCCGAACTGGAAAAATGAAGAGCTTGAAGAAGTCGAGATAATAGGTCTTTGTACGGATATATGTGTTGTAAGCAATGCACTGATAATAAAAGCTGTGTTCCCGGATGCGGATGTAAAGGTGGATGCGGCGTGCTGTGCGGGGGTAACTCCCGAAACACATAACGCGGCACTTGCGACAATGAAGATGTGCCAGATAAATGTCATCGGCTGATTATACGAAATATATCTTCGGAAAGGAATCGGTATAAAATGATCAGATTAAACGGAAACAATATCGATATCGGAAGTTTCCCTGACGGTACAATGCTTATAAAGCAGGATATCCCGAAGGAAGATAAGATAACGATAGAATGGTTTTATGAAAACGACAGGGAAACGCTCGCCGTGATGTACCTCGCAGAACATCTGAAGGCTCACGGATGCGATAATGTCCATCTTTATATGCCATATATCCCAAATGCAAGACAGGACAGAGTCAAAACAAACGAGGATGTATTCACACTCAAATATTTTGCAAACCTGATAAACAGCCTGGGCTTTGGGACGGTAACCGTGCTTGATCCCCATTCGAGTGTGAGTGAGGCACTTATAAACAATATCATCATAGAAAAGCCTGTAAAGTATATCGAAAGAGCGATAGAAAAGATACGCGAGGCAGAGGGCGAGATACCTTCGATGTTCTACCCGGATGAGGGCGCGGGAAAGAGATACTCCGGTATGATATCACTTCCGTATGCGTTCGGTATCAAGAAAAGAGACTGGAAAACAGGTCAGATCCTCGGACTTGATGTCGCGGGAGATATCGACAGCATCGCAGGTAAGAATATCCTTATCGTTGACGATATCTGTTCGAGAGGCGGTACATTTTACCATTCGGCAAAAAAGCTGCGTGAGCTCGGTGCAAGGAACATTTATCTGCATATAACACACTGCGAGAATTCGATATTTGACGGAGAGGTACTTACAAGCGGACTTATAAAGAAGGTGTTCACAACAAACAGTATCCTCACTGGTGAACACGAAATGATAGAAAAGGTCGAGCTTTGACTCTGTGAAAGGAGAGAAAACAATGAGCAATACCATAAACCCCATGCTTCTGTGTGACTTTTACAAAACAGTACACAGCGATATGATAAATCCCAAGATGACAAAGTCCATGTCCTATTACACGCCCAGAATGAGCAGAGTAAAGAGATGGGACAAGGTCGCAATGTTCGGTGTCCAGATGTTCTGCAAGACATGGCTTATAGATTATTTCAACAAGAACTTCTTCCAACAGACCGAGGAGGATGTGGTAAAAGAGTACACAAGAGTGCTTGATGCTACCCTCGGAAAAGGAATATACGGTACCGAAAAGATAAGAAAGCTCCACAGGCTCGGGTATCTGCCGATAGAGATAATTGCTCTTCCGGAAGGTACGATGGTGCCGATACACGTTCCGATGTTCGGTATCACAAATACACATGATGATTTCGCATGGCTGCCTCAGGCGCTTGAAAGCCTTATCTCCGCTGAGATGTGGTATCCTCAGATAACCGCTACTGTCGGTAAGACCTACAGGGATATCGTCAATAAGTATTATGCCGAAACTGTTGAAGACAATGTTCCGAGAGCAAAAGCACTTGGCGCATTCGATTTCAGAGGCGATATGTGTGTGGATGCGGCACTGAAAGCCGGTGCGGGATGGTGTCTGTCCTTCCTTAACACAGCGACAGTCCCCGCGATACCGTATCTTGAAAGTATGTTCAACTGCGACTGTACCAAAGAACCTGTGGCGTACGGAGCTGTTTCCACCGAGCATTTTGTAATGTGTTCCAATTATGCGTATGACGGGGATGAGATAACTTTCCTTCGTAAGATGCTCACGGAGCTTTATCCCAACACGAGCTTCTCCTGCGTTCTTGACAGCTACGATTACTGGAATGTAATAGACAATATCCTTACTCAGCTTCACGATGAGATAATGGCTCACAACGGCTGTATGCTGATGAGAGGGGACAGCGGTGACTGTGTTGAAGTGGTCACAAAGACGGTATTCAAGCTTTGGGATCAGTTTGGCGGAACAGTAAACTCCAAAGGCTATAAGGTGCTTGACCCCCATGTAAAGGCTATATACGGAGACAGTATCACGGTACAGAGATGTGAGGAGATATTCGAGATACTCAAGAATGCCGGATTTGCCTGCTCCAATGTTGTGCTCGGTGTCGGATCTTTCTCTATGCACTGTATCGAGGAAGACAACATCCTCAAACCCTTCACCCGCGATACCTTCAGCTCCTGCATAAAGGCGTGCTATGCCGAGATAGACGGAAAGTGTTACCCCGTATTCAAGAATCCCAAGGAGGGCGGCTTTAAGAAGAGCCAGAAGGGACTTTGCTACGTATACGAGGAAGAAGGCGAGCTAAAGTACAAGGATGAATACACATCCGAAAATATCCCCGAGGGCAACCTTCTCAGAACCGTATTTAAAGACGGTAAGATGATAGTTGATTACACACTTGATGAAATAAGACAAAGATTGAATGGCGGTGAATTTTAATGTATAATTTCAATGCGGAAAAAACAAAGAATCAATGCGTACAGTGGATACGGGACTTCTTTGAGGAAAACGGAAAAGGATGCAATGCGGTGCTGGGCATCTCAGGCGGCAAGGACAGCTCCGTTGCGGCGGCACTCTGTGTCGAAGCTCTCGGCAAGGACAGAGTTATTGGTGTTCTTATGCCTAAGGGTGAGCAGTTTGATATAGATATGGCTTACCTTCTTGTAAATCATCTGGGTATAAAGCATTATGAGATAAACATAAAGGATGCCTTTGACGGACTTATCGGCAGTATGCCGAAGGATCTTGAGCTCTCTGTTCAGACCATGACAAACATCGCTCCGAGAATAAGAATGACAACACTGTATGCCGTATCCCAGAGCTGTAACGGCAGAGTTGTAAATACCTGTAATCTTTCAGAGGACTGGGTAGGTTATTCCACAAGGTACGGCGATGCGGCAGGTGACTTTTCTCCCATGTGTCATCTTACGGTGACGGAAGTTAAGGAGATAGGCAGGCTTCTGGGACTTCCGGATGTGCTTGTTGATAAAGTGCCGATAGACGGTCTTTGCGGCAAGACAGATGAGGAGAATCTCGGATTTACCTACGCCGAGCTTGACGTTTATATCAGAACCGGCGTTATAGAGGATATGGCGAAAAAAGAGATAATTGACAGAAAGCACAGGAACAATCTCTTTAAACTTCAGCTCATGCCGAGCTTCAAGCCTGAGATCTGAGCTTACAAAGGGTGTCTTCGGATGCCCTTTTTCTTTTCTGTTGACCTTTTGATGCTTTTCTGATATAATGATGTCAGTAACCGAAAGGACGTATAAAGATGGAACTGCATATAAAAAGATATAATGAGCTTACAAGAGATGAGCTTTATGAAATAATGAAGGCAAGGATAGACGTATTTGTCGTTGAGCAGAACTGTCCCTATCCCGAAATAGACGGAAAGGATATCGGAGCATATCATGTATGGCTGTCCGAAAATAATGAGATAGCGGCATATCTTCGTGTTCTTGATAAAGGCGTGTCCTTTGAAGATGCATCGCTGGGCAGGGTGCTTTCAACCAAAAGAAGATGCGGACTTGGAACAGCGATAGTTAAAGAGGGGATAAGAGTGGCAAAGGAGATGTTCGGTGCTGAAAGGATAACTATCGAAGCACAGACCTATGTCCGCACAATGTACGAAAAGCTCGGCTTCGTGCAAGTGTCCGATGAATTTCTTGAAGACGGTATACCTCATATAAAAATGACATTGGATATGTCTTTATAACTTAGGCAAGATGTTCACCGCCTCTTGCCACGCACCATGACGGGGCAAGCACCTTATTGAAATTTACTCTTGACAAACGGAAGGATCGGTGCTATAATACAGAAAAACAAATAAATACAGGGGAGCTTGTTATGGCAGGCTGAGAGGAAGTAATCAACTTCGACCCTTAACCTGATGCGGATAATGCCGCCGTAGGAAGTCATACCGGTACTTTTTCGGAGCTGTCGCACAGGCGGCTCTGTTTTTTTGCGCAATTTTTAAGGAGATGATATATTTTCCTCGGGTCTTGACCGCCCGGGACATACAAAAGGGGAGCGCCTTGGGTATGAGTACAGCGATGGGAACCCGTGTTTCGGGGTGAGAGGAAGCAGAGCGTGTATGCATAGCTTCGACCGTGCGGAGGATACTTCGCAATCATTAAAAAGAGGTAACAAAAAATGAAAAACTCACAAAATCTTCTGAAGCTGTCGACAATTGCAATGCTTATCGCCCTGGGAGTTGTCATCTCACCGATATTGAGATTTGAAGGTATGTGTCCGATGGCTCATCTTATCAACATCACCTGCTCGGTGCTTCTTGGACCGTGGTACTCACTTTTATGTGCATCGGTAATAGGTGTTATACGAATGTTGACAATGGCAATACCGCCAATCGCACTGACGGGTGCTGTGTTCGGTGCTTTTCTGTCAGGTGTCCTTTATAAGGCTACCAAAGGAAGTATAGCCGCAGCGTTTCTCGGCGAGGTTGTCGGAACAGGGATCATCGGTGCACTTATATCCTATCCCGTAATGTCAATATTTTCTCCGAGAGAGGGACTTTATCTGTTCTTCTATCTTCCGACCTTTATTCCGGGAACGCTTATCGGAGGAAGTATAGCGTATGTATTCCTTCGCAAGCTCTCGGCAAACGGTGTTCTTCAATCAATTCAGAAAAAGCTCGGAGCGAAGGTCTATGAACATAAGACGAGTATTGTCGGTACTTCCGTAACTATCGGTGCATTCGGTGTAATATCATATCTTGTAATAAAGCTTTTGTCAGGCTTTTTCGGGATAACATCAGGCATTGTTGAATACGTTTCTTACGGAATACTTGCCTTGTTTATACTGCTTGCGGTGATTCATTATTTTTACAATAAGACTAAAAAGAAGGTGGAAAATTGACAGCAAAGGAAATATACGGAAAGATACATGAACTATCCGATATCTCACCGCTTATCCATTGTATCACAAACCCAATATCAATAAACTTTTGTGCCAACGCAATACTTGCGCTTTCCTGCCGACCGATGATGGCGGAGCATCCCTGTGAAGTCCGTGAGATAACCGAGGGTGCGGATGCACTTTTACTGAATCTCGGAAATATCACGGATGTAAGGATGAGATCAATGGAAATATCCGCAAGGTGTGCTTCGGAAAAGGATATTCCGTGTATTCTTGATCTTGTCGGGACAGCCTGCTCGGAATTAAGACGCAATTATGCAAACGGGCTACTCGGAAAATGCAGATTTACGGTGATAAAAGGAAATTATTCGGAGATATATGCCATGGCAGAGAGCGATTATCATTCCGCGGGCGTTGATGCCGATGCTTCCCTTGATATTGAAAAGATCGGTATATCTGCGGTAAGGCTTGCAAAAAAATACGGTTGTACCGTAATGGCAAGCGGGAAAACGGATATAGTTACCGACGGAACACGCATGATACACATATACAACGGCAGTCCGAGACTTGCAAAGGTTACGGGAACGGGATGTGTTCTCGGTGCATTGTGTGCCTGTTTCCTGAGTGTTTGTGACGGATTATGTTCCGCTGTAGCTGCCTGTGTTCTTCTCGGAATATGCGGAGAAATGTCGGAGAGTGTCCTCGGCAACGGAAGCTATGCTGTCGGAATACTTGATAATATTTCCCGCATTACGGAAAAGGATATTGAAAATAACATAAAAATAAAGGAGATGAACAGGGTAAATGAAAAGGTTTGATCCGACCTTGTATTTTATAACGGACAGTACGGGATTTTCGATTGAAGATTTTACCGCTGTTACGGAAAATGCCATTAAAGGCGGTGCGAGCATCGTACAGCTTAGGGAAAAGGAGAGGACAACACGCGAATATCTGTACCTTGCGCAAAAGGTTCATGAGATAACGCAAAAATACGGAGTTCCGCTGATAATAGACGACAGGATAGATGTGGCAATGGCTGCATATGCGGAAGGAGTACATCTCGGCGGAAGCGATATGCCGATAGATACGGCACGCAGGATTCTCGGAGAAGACATAATAATAGGAGCAACGGCAAAAACCGTCGAGCAGGCTCGTCAAGCATATCTTTCCGGTGCGGATTATCTCGGTGTCGGTGCGATATATCCTACCACCACAAAGGTTAAAACGGTACTTACGTCTGTTGAGACACTAAAGGATATCTGCGAAAGTGTTCCGATACCGGTATGTGCCATCGGCGGACTTAACAAAGATAATATTGATATATTGAACGGAATACCGATTGACGGGATCTGTGTCGTTTCCGCAATAATGAAGGCGGATGATCCGGAAGGTGCGGCAAGAGAACTGAAGAAAGCCGCAACAAGAATAACGGATAAATAACAGCTCATTCTGAAAGGAAAAATTCAATGAAAACAGTACTCACAATAGCAGGCTCCGATTCAAGCGGCGGTGCGGGGATTCAGGCAGATATAAAGACCATGATATCAAACGGTGTATATGCCATGAGTGCAATAACCGCACTTACGGCTCAGAATACTCTTGGCGTTGATGCAATATCCGAGGTATCGCCCGATTTTCTCTCAAAACAGATAGACAGTGTTTTTACCGACATATATCCCGATGCCGTAAAGACAGGGATGATCCCAACAGCCGAGCTTATCTCCGTAACAGCCGAAAGACTAAGGTTTTATAAAGCAAAAAACATAGTTGTCGATCCTGTAATGGTCTCCACAAGCGGATCAAAGCTTATGAAGGATTCTGCATTTGAGATGCTGTGTACAAAACTTCTTGCTGTCGCACAGCTTGTCACTCCGAACATTCCCGAAGCTCAGGTTCTTTCCGACTTTGAAATAAAGAGTGCGGATGATATGCAGACAGCAGCAAGGATCATATATGAAAGATACGGCTGTAACGTGCTTCTGAAGGGCGGTCACAGCATCAATGATGCAAACGATCTTCTTTATATGAACGGCACTCTGCGCTGGTACAGAACACAAAGGATAGATAATCCCAACACACACGGAACGGGATGCACTCTCTCAAGTGCTGTCGCATCAAATCTTGCAAAGGGATATTCCCTCGGCGAATCTGTAAAGCGTTCAAAAAATTATATATCCGTAGCTTTGTCGGCAATGCTTGATCTCGGCAACGGAAGCGGACCTTTGCATCACGGAGCGGGACTTTTCGGTGAATTTACAAAATAATTTACCAAATAATGTGGATGTGCTTATGTTTATACGTTATAATATCGGTGTAGATTACATAAGTAAAGGGATGATCCAATGCAGAAGGTTCGACTCGGAAAGACAAATATAACAGTTTCAAAGAACGGCTTCGGTGCACTTCCGATACAGAGAGATGATATTGATACGGCAGTAAGGATACTCCGCAAGGCGTATGATAACGGTATAAACTTCTTTGATACCGCAAGATTCTATACGGACAGCGAAGAAAAGATAGGACTTGCGCTTGCCGATGTTCGTGAAAATATCATAATAGCGTCAAAGACCATGGCACTTACAGCGGAAGGCTTTTGGAAGGATCTTGAAACAAGTCTCGGACTTCTTAAAACCGATCATATTGATATATATCAGTTCCACAATCCGCCTTTCTGCCCAAAGCCACATGACGGAAGCGGACTTTATGAGGCTATGCTTGAAGCAAAACAGCAGGGGAAGATACACCATATCGGAATAACCAACCACAGGCTCCATGTTGCCGAGGAAGCTGTAAGATCGGGACTTTATGAGACTCTTCAGTTCCCGTTCTCGTATCTTGCGGGGGAAAAGGAAGAAGGACTTGTAAAGCTGTGCAAGGAAAATGATGTGGGATTTATCTGTATGAAGGCTCTTGCGGGCGGTCTTATTACACGTTCCGATGTCGCATATGCATTTCTTGCGGATTACCCTGTAGCTCCCATATGGGGAATACAGAAGGAATCGGAGCTGGATGAATTTCTTTCCTACAACGATGCTCCTCCCGCATTGACTGATGAGATGAGAGGATTTATCGCTAAAGAAAGAAAAGAGCTTGCGGGCGAATTCTGCCGAGGATGCGGATATTGTATGCCCTGTCCCGTCGGAATAGAGATAAACAACGCCGCAAGGATGACTCTTATGATAAGACGTGCACCGGAAAAGGCACAACTGTCCGAAAAGAACAGAGCTATGATGATGAAGATAGAGGATTGCATAAATTGCGGTAAGTGTGCATCAAAATGTCCATACGGACTTGATACGCCGAATCTTTTAAAGAGGAATCTTGAGGATTATAAAACATTTATGTAAATGACGATGACGGTACTCATTCCGAATGAGTGCCGCCATTGATTTTTTATAAAAGAAAGACGCATACCACAATGGGTACACGTCTTGGATATCGTTCAATAAGGGGCTTGCCCCGTCATTCAACGTGGCAAAAGAAAAACAAATTCGCTTTGCGAATTTTTTCTCGCAGCAAAGCTGCCTGTCACTCGGTGGGGGATTGGATCCCCCACCGAGTGAGGAAATGGAACCCGCCGCCGCGGAAAATCCGCTATGCGGATTCTTCCATGAAATAAATTCACTATGTGAATTTTTTCTTGTAGCAAAGCTGCTCTTAGAGGCGGGGGACATCTTGCTCACGTTATATTGCGTATTTTTCCGAATAGAATCCGAACTTTTCGTCATATATGGAGCTGTCATTTTTGATGCTTCTTGCGGATTCATGGATGTTCATGTTGTGCTCTGCCGCATCTATAACACAGACCGCTACATTGGAACAGTGATCGGAGCATCTTTCAAGGTCTGTAAGAAGGTCAGCCCATACAAAGCCTGCTTCTATGGAGCATTCGCCGTTTTTGAGTCTTGTGATGTGATTGTTTCTCATTTTTTCCTTAAGACCGTCAATGACCTGTTCGAGAGGCTCTGCTTTGAGGGAAGCATCGAAGTTATCGTTGATAAAAGCATCATAGGAGAGATCAAGTATCTCACGCACCGCACCGCACAAGGTTTCAAGCTCTTTATTTGCGGCAGGTGTAAATCTTATATCCTTCTCACGAAGCTCCTGTGCAAGCTCTACCACGTTTACACTGTGGTCGGAGATTCTTTCATAGTCACCGATCAGCTTTAAGAGCTTTGATACAAGACTGCTGTCGCTGTCTGTCATCTGACATCTTGAGAGCTTTACAAGATATGTGCCGAGAATATCTTCGTAATGGTCTGCTTTTTCTTCCGCTTCAAGAATATCCTTGACGGTATCCTCATTGTAGTTATCAAGCACATCAAGGCTCTGCTGGAATGATCTTACGGAGAGCTCTGCCATCTCGCGTACAAGTGTGTTGCAGCGCGCGAGAGCTACGGGAGGTGTAGCAAGAAGTCTTTCATCAAGCTCGGCAACTTCTTCCTCAGGTTGTGCTTTGCTGTCGGGAACGAGCTTTATTGCGAGCTTTTCAAGCAGTGACGACATCGGAAGGAGAAGAACCGTACAAGCAATATTGAACATCGAATGTGCGATCGCTATGCCGAAGTGTGATGCCCCCATATCAAGTATCGCAGGCTTCAGAACAACAGAAACTATGCTGAATACAGTAAGCCATACTATCGTGCCTATGACATTGAATGAAAGATGTACTATTGCTGCACGCTTTGCATTTTTGTTAGTACCGAAGGAGGAAAGGATAGCTGTAACACAAGTACCGATATTCTGACCCATTATGATCGGAACGGCAGCACCGTATGAGACCTGTCCTGTTGCGGAAAGAGCCTGAAGTATACCGACGGATGCGGAGCTGGACTGAATGACAGCTGTAAGAACAGCACCGA
>SVQR01000068.1 GCA_015065225.1 Oscillospiraceae bacterium
AAAGCTCACCTTTTTCGATTTTTATTCGGAAACAAAGATGCCTGTATTTGCCTTCTCTGCACAGGCAAAGGGATTCTTTGAAAAATACGATAAAGGTGAGCTTTCAGCCAAAGCAAAAGAAAGATTCCTTTGTGATAAGAATATAGAAAAGTATAACGCCATAAAACAACTCTCGCTGGAAACAGGATACTCCATTTCAAGTATAGCACTTTCATATCTTACAAAGAATACAGCCTTTGACACATTCCCGATAATCAATTGCTCAAAGTTAGAACAGCTTAAAGATTCCATCGGAGTTTGTGAAATAAAAGAAAAGCTCGTGGAAATCACTTTTTAATTTAATAAAATTTATAATACGGAGGACAAAATGGCAGATCTTAAAATGCTCGCGATAGACCTCGGTGCATCAAGCGGCAGAGGAATCGTAGGAAAATTTGACGGAAACAAGATATCACTTGAAGAGATCCACAGATTCGACAACAATGTAGTAAATCTTCAGGGGAATCTCTATTGGGATACTCTCGCTCTTTTCACGGAAATAAAGAATGCAATCAGAACTTGCGCTCTTTCCGATAACAAGGATATAAAGTCCATCGCCATTGACACATGGGGCGTCGACTACGGTCTTCTTGACAAGGGCGGCAGACTTATGGGTAATCCTTACTGCTACAGAGATCCCAGAACAACTACCGGCATCATGGATGAAGTGTTCGAAAAGCTCGGAAAGAAAGAGCTTTATTCAAGAACAGGTACACAGTTCATGAACTTTAATACCCTTTTCCAGCTTGCAAAGGAGGCACAGGACAGTCCTCATGTATTTGAGAATGCACAGGATATGCTCTTTGTTCCCGACCTTCTTAAATATTTCCTTACAGGTGTAAAGCAGACGGAATATACAATTGCTTCCACATCTCAGATGCTTGATGCCAAGGAAAGAAACTGGGCATATGACCTTATCGAAAAGCTCGGACTTCCAACAAGGATACTCGGAGATATAGTACAGCCCGGAACAAAGTGCGGAAAGCTTCTCCCTGCGATACTTGAAGAAGTTGGTAATATAGACGCTGATGTTGTTGCGGCAGCTTCACATGATACTGCATCGGCAGTTATTTCCGTTCCCGCAAAGAACGACGATTTCGTATACATATCAAGCGGTACATGGTCTCTTATGGGACGTGAGATTCCGGAGCCTATCACAAACGACAAGGCTTACGGATATAACATCACCAATGAGGGCGGTGCGGAAAGAAAGATCAGATTCCTCAAGAATATCATGGGACTTTGGATAGAACAGGAATCACGCCGTCAGTGGGCAAGGGAAGGCGAGAAGCTGTCCTTCAATGAGCTGTCCGATATGGCGATGAGCTCAAAGCCCCTTCAGTGCATAATTGATCCCAACGATATGTCCTTCCAGACACCGGGTAATATGCCTAAGAGAATTGTAGAGTACTGCAGGAAGACAGGTCAGCACGTTCCCGAAAATAAAGGTGAGATAGTAAGATGTATCTTTGACTCACTCGCTCTCTGCTACAGAAAGACCGTTGAAGAGCTTGACGATATGACGGGTAAGAAAGCTCCGTTTATCAACATTGTCGGCGGCGGTACAAAGGAAGTGCCTCTTTCAAAGCTCACGGCAGCAGCTTGTGACAGACCCGTATTTGCAGGCCCCGTTGAAGCGACTGTTCTCGGAAACCTCTCAGTACAGGCTATTGCTCACGGTGAGATCGCAAATGTAAAGGAAGCAAGAGAAGTTATTTCAAATTCCTTTGAGATCAATATGTACGAGCCCGGTGAGATCGGTACAAAGGATATGTGGGATGAAGGCTATGAGAGATACCTGAAGCTCATTGATAACAAGTAATAAAGAAATATTTACATACAAGGAGTAACAAAAATGTCAGTAACAAAAGCTTACGAACTCGCAAAAGCACAGTATGCCGCTATCGGTGTAGACCCAGACAAGGCAATAGAAAGACTTGAAAAGATAAGACTTTCCATCCACTGCTGGCAGGGTGATGATATAGGCGGCTTTGAAAGTATGGGCGACCTTGACGGTGGTCTTGCAGTAACCGGTAACTATCCCGGAAAGGCAAGAAACAAGGACGAGCTCTTTGCGGATATGTCCTTTGCATTCAAGCTCATTCCCGGTCTTAAGAAGGCTAATGTTCACGCCATCTACTGCGAACCCAGAAAGGGTGTTGACAGAGATGCTCAGACTCCCGATCAGTTCACAGCATGGGTGGATTTCGCAAAGCAGGAGAATATCGGTCTTGACTTTAATCCCACATGCTTTGCTCATCCCAAGGCATCCGATACACTTACACTTTCACATCCCGACGAAGGTATCAGAAACTTCTGGATCGATCACTGTAAGGCAAGCCGCAAGGTATCCGAATACTTCGGTAAGAGCCTCGGTATTCGTTCCAACAACAATATCTGGGTTCCC
Source organism: Oscillospiraceae bacterium (assembly GCA_015065225.1). GTDB lineage: Bacteria > Bacillota > Clostridia > Oscillospirales > CAG-382 > SIG622. The sequence continues at coordinate 2,447 of SVQR01000068.1, forward strand.
GACGGAATGAAGGATAATCCTTACGACAGACTCGCACCCCGTGCAAGACTTCTCGATTCTCTCGACAAAATTACAGCTGAAAAGCTTGATGCAAAGTACACAAAGGATGCTGTTGAATCAAAGCTCTTCGCAGTAGGAACTGAAGCATACGTTGTAGGCTCACACGAATTCTATATGGGATATGCAATGAAGAACAAGGACGTAATGCTCACACTTGATGCAGGTCACTTCCATCCCACGGAAGTTATCTCCAACAAGATCTCCTCACTTCTTCTTTATCTTGATGAGATACTTCTCCATGTATCCCGTCCTATCCGTTGGGACAGCGACCACGTTGTTGTCATGGATGACGAGCTTATGGCTATCGCTCAGGAGATCATCAGAAACAACAATGAAAATAAGGTTAATATTGCTCTCGACTATTTCGATGCATCCATCAACAGAGTTGCGGCATGGGTAATCGGTTCAAGAAACACTCAGAAGGCACTTCTTCAGGCAATGCTTGCGCCCAACGATATGCTCATAGAAGCAGACAAGAAGCTGGATTATACAACAAGACTTGTATATACCGAAGAACTCAAGTCCTATCCCTTCAATGCAGTATGGGATTACTACTGCGAAAAGGCAGGCGTTCCTACAGGACTTGCATGGTTTGACGAGGTTAAGAAGTACGAAGCTGACGTTCTTTCCAAGAGATAATTCAATATAAATAAACGTAAGTGCGTATCCGAGATTACCGGGTACGCACTGTTTTTACATATAAAAGAGAAAGTGCGTATACCGTAAATGATACACGCACCGCTGTATTATTCCTTTATTCTGCCGCCCGCAAAGCCGTTATATTCATTTAAGAACCATTCGGCATGAGGCTGCATATAGACACCTATTTCATCGCCTTTATAAGAGAGAACGATGCTGACATTTCCAAAATAATCGTCAATAAGGTCAGCCTTGATGTGGAGAGTGTTTTCCATAGTCCATGCTCCGCTTGCGATACATCTGTATCTTCTGCCACCGTCAACGCCTATTGTATCACCGAAATAACCGTCTTGAGGAAATTCGTCGATAACTGTCTTGCCGATACCGAATTTCAGTTCTTTTGCGCCTTGTGCATTGGTGTATTTCATGACCGCATTTCCGTCATTGTCCCAAGTGATGCAAATATCGGTTATTCCCATCGGATTGTCTCCGAGAACATAAGTCTTACCCTTAATATATTCTCCGACAGAAGATGTTGTCTTTCCGGGATATGTAGGATATTCACGGTTCTCGCAGTATTCTTTAAGTTCTGCAAATGCATTTGTATCATCCGAAAGGGAAGAATCGGAAACAACATTCTTGATGTTATTGATCAGATTCATAAATACAACCGTTGAAGCTCCCGAATACCCTTGTAGATCCGCCGTACATACGAAAAGCAGATCCTCATCCGGCATCATGACAGCAAGCTGATGTCCCATACCGAGGAAGGATATCGTATCATCCTGTGTTCTCCAGATCTGATAGCCGTAACCGTGACCGTGTGTTACGCTGAAGAAGCCTTCCTGACCGTTGTCTATTTGCGAAGTTGTTGCTTTTTTTATGTACCACTCGGGAAGAAGCTGTTCACCGTTCCACTTGCCGCCGTCCATAACAAGACGTGCAAACCTTGCAAGATCAAGGGAGGAAGCAAGCACAGCAGAGCCGCCCCACGAATATCCTTCCGGTGCTTTAAGGCATCTTGCAGATTCCGAAAAGCCTGTTTTAAGAAGCGCTCTCTGCTTTAAAAATTCAAGGAATGGCATCCCCGTGATCTTTTCGACAACAACGTCAAGCATATAGCTTGCAGATGTGTCGTAGTTAAATACTGTTCCCGCAGGATGTGAGGATTCCACATTAAAGAATGTATGTACCCAGTTGGGCTCAAGATAAGCAGGTCTCCTTGCCGAATATGTCGTACCCTGTGTGAATACCGTGGACATTTTAAGCATATCCTCTATGGTCATGTCTCTGAAATATTCATCTGTTGTGGCTTCATCATATTCGGGAAAGAATTTGAGTATCTTGTCATCAAGATTTACCTTTCCCTCGTCAATAAGTATTCCTATTGCCATTGAAACGAAAGATTTGCTTATGGAGTACATTCTGTGAAGCTCGTTCTGCTTGAAGGGTTTCCTGTACATCTCGGTAAATATCTCATGTCCCTTCAGAAGAACGATGCTGTGAAGGAACATCCCGTAATGCTCAAATTCCTTCAGGAATTTAAGGACTGCCTTTGATGATATACCTGCTTTTTCCGGTGTAGTGTATGTAAAGAATTCAGCCATTTCCGTTACCTTACTCCGATATTTTTCCGCCGGCAAAGCCGTTGTATTCATCCATGAACCATTCTGCGTGCTTCTGCATATAGATGCCTATCTCATCACCCTTGAAGCTTGCGATTATGCTGACATTTCCAAAGTAATCGTCAATGACGTCAGCTTTGATATGGAGAGTGTTTTCCATTGTCCATGCACCGCTTGCAATACATCTGTATCTTCTGCCGCAATCAACTCCAATGGTATCACCGAAGTAACCGTCTTGCGGGAATTTGTCAATAACAGCCTTGCCGATACCGAATTTAAGCTCCTTATAGCCCTGTTCATTGTGATATCTCATAACACCGTTGCCGTGTGCATCGTAATCAAAGGATATGTCTGTAATGCCCATGGGATTTTCATTGAGTTTATAGATTTTATTTTTGATGGATTCGCCGATCTTTGTAGTCTTTTCACCGGGATATACGGGATATTCAAGGCTCTCGCATTTCTTTATAAGTTCATCGTAAGCAGCCTTATCCTCGGAAAGCTCCTTATCGGAAATCATTTCCTTGATATGCTTCCACAAGTTTATATAAATAGGTGTATATTCACCGGAAAGTCCCTGAATATCGGCTGTGCAAACAAACAGCAGATCCTCCTCCGGCATACAAATTGCAATCTGTGCACCCATACCGAGGAAAGAGAATGTATTATCAATGGTTCTCCAGATCTGATAGCCGTATCCGTGTCCGTCTGTGGGTGTTCTGAAACCCGATTGATCGTTATCTGCCTGCTTTGATGTAGCTCTTTCCACATAATCACGGGGGAGAAGCTGCTCACCGTTCCATTCACCCATGTTCATAACAAGCCTTGCAAGCTTCGCAAGGTCAAGTGTTGAGGCAAGTACGGCAGAACCGCCCCAGGCATAACCCTCCGGAGCTTTAAGACATCTCATATCCTTTGAACAGTCAAGCTTTGAAAGTGCCTTTTTATTTAAGTATTCTACAAAGGGCATACCTGTAATTCTTTCAACGATAACACCGAGCATATAGCTTGCGGATGTATCGTAATTCCATACAGTTCCGCCGGCATGGGAGGATTCAACATTGAAGAATGTGTCTACCCAGCTCGGTTCAAGGAATGCCTTGTTTTTAGCACCGTAGGTTGAGGGGTAGCTGAATGCCGTAGACATCTTTAAAAGATCCTCAACTGTCATGTTCCTTACATATTCATCCTTTGTAGCTTCATCATATTCCGGGAAAAACTTAATTACCTTATCGTCGAGCTTTACCTTGCCTTCTCCCACAAGAAGTCCCAGCGCCATTGATGTAAAAGTCTTGCTGACGGAATACATTCTGTGAAGCTCGCCCTTCTTGAACGGTGCTCTGTATGCTTCGGCAAAAATATTCTGTCCTTTAGCCAATATAAAGCTGTGAAGATATACACCGTAGTGTTCAAGCTCATCCATAAACTTTATTACGGATTTTGATGATATACCGGCTTTTTCCGGTGTTATGTAATTGAAAAATTCCATTGTCAATACCTCCGTTATTTTGCGGGTGTCGCAGTTCCCGTAATGATATGATAAACCATGTATATGCTTCCCCGATGTTCGGGACAGCTTTCTTCACGAAGCACCATCTCTACTTTGTGATGTCCCATTGGAAGATCGTAGCTCATTTCCTTGAATACGCACTGGAAGCTTGTGAAGTTGGGGTAATATGAACTTTCGGACTTAAAAAGCTCACCGTCAATATAAACATCAAGAATGCCGCTGTCCTTGTGAAGTCCCGATTCAAAAGCAAAAAAATTGCCGTCAAATTCAAATGAGATATTTTCACCGACCTTGTCGGTAAGAAGACATTCATATCCTCTGTGTGCCGTTCTTTCGTCCCAACCGTCAGTATGACATACTTTCGTTGAAGGGGTGAACTCTGCATCAATAAGGAATGTTTCCTTGAGCATCGGAGGTTTCTTTGCAGGTTTTACAAAAGCGGAATCCATAGAGAGTCTTGAAATGATGGTATCCGAATAAATTCTGAATCCACCGTCAAGAGGATGAACATTATCTTTGAACATACCAAGCTCTACCGGATCTTTTCCGTCAAGCGTGACTTTCAATGCTGTCTGAAGATCTATTTCCGGAATACCGTAATATGCTGCCACCTGTTCATGATAGCTTGTTACGGTAGTATATTGTTTGTTTGCGGTATAAAGGAATACTATATACGGAACTTCGTCAAGTGCAAATGTTTTTCTGATAATACTCTCCATATAAGCACGTCTGTCCATCCCTGCATCATTGACCGCAAATTCAACAAACAGCATATCCGGCTTGTGACAGAGTACATCCTTATCCATTCTGACCATACCGAAGTTGCTTCCGGTGCCGCCGATTCCTGCGTTGTGACAGTTTACGTTCTGTTCGGGAAACTGTTCTTTCAGCCATTCACTTACTATTCCGAAATAGCTGTATTTCTTTTCCGAGGAATGTGCTCCTTCGGTAATAGAACCTCCGAGAAAAACTATGTTTACTTCACTTTTTCCTTCAAAAGGATTCTTTGTAAGCATAACTGTATCCTACCTTAATTATTCCGCAAGTCTACCGCAAGCAAAGCCCTTGTATTCCATCATGAAGTATTCCGCATGAGGCTCCATGTAAATTGATATCTCATCACCCTTGAATACGACCATAATGCTGAGATTACCGAAGTAGTCGTCAATAGCATCTGCCTTCATGTGAAGTGTGGTATCATTTGTCCATGCACCGCTTGCGATACATCTGTATCTTCTGCCGCTGTCATGTCCGATGATATCACCGAAATAACCGTCCTGCGGGAAGGTGTCGATAATGTATTTTCCGATACCGAATTTGAGTTCTTTGTAACCTTGAGCGTTGTTGTACTTCATAACGGCATTTCCGTTATTATCATAATCAAAAGTGATATCCGTAATACCCATAGGATTCTTTTCAAGTACAAACTTCTTATTTCTTACCTTGTCTGCAAGGGGAGAAGTAACAGCACCGGGATATACGGGATAATCCGCATTTTCGCAAAGAGCCTTGAGTTTTGCGTAAGCCTCGGAGTTTTCGGGAAGTTTGCCATTAATGATAGTATCCTTGATAAAGTGCCAGAGATTGATATAGATTGTAGCTCTTGAGATGCCCGCAATACCCTGACAATCTGCGGTACAAACAAAGAGAAGATCTTCTTCAGGCATACAGATAGCAAGCTGTTCACCCATACCGAGGAAGGAGAATGTATTGTCAACCGTTCTCCATATCTGATAACCGTAGCCGTGACCGCTATGTGTAGTCTGGAAGCCGGACTGAGCATTGTCGATAAGGTTTGATTTTGCAGCTACAACGTAGTCTCTTGGAAGAAGCTGTTCGCCGTTCCATTCACCGTCAAGCATAACAAGTCTTGCAAGTCTTGCAAGGTCAAGTGTTGTAGCAAGAAGTGCAGAACCGCCCCATGTGTATGTGCCTTCGGGAGCACAAAGAACTCTTGCATCCTTTGAGAAGCCTGTCTTGTTGAGTGCTCTCTCTTTGAGGAATTCAATGAAGGGCATGCCCGTGATTCTTTCAACGATAACATTACACATATAAGATGCGGAAGTATCATAGTTGAATATCGTTCCGGAAGGATGAGATGTGGGAGTGTTGAAGAATGTGGGTACCCAATTGTCATCCGAGAACTTGTATGTAGTACCGCCTGTAAAGCAGGTAGCCATTCTGAGCATATCTTCAACGGTCATATCCTGTACCTGCTTATAAGGACAGTTTGCGTATTCGGGAAAGTACTTGATCATCTTGTCATCAAGCTTGACTTTTCCCTCACCGATAAGTATACCGAGAGCCATGGAAGCGAAAGTCTTTGTTGTGGAATACATTCTGTGAAGATCATCCTTCTTGAACGGCTTTCTGTACATTTCCGCAAATACCTCGTTGCCCTTGATGAGAGCAAAAGAGTGAAGATAGATGCCGAATCTTTCAAGCTCTGTCATGAACTTGATTACGTTTTCTGATGAAACACCCACATTTTCCGGGGTAGTATAAGTAAAGAATTCTTTCATTTTTGTTCTCCTTTTATTTTAGTATTCCGCTTGTAAATCCCTTGTATTCCGAAAGGAACATCTGCGCGTTGGGCTTCATAAACAGTGCCAGTGTATCATTTTCAAACACAGCAATAATATTGAGATTTCCGAAGTATTCATCAATTACATCACACTTTATATGCAGTGTCCTTTCATCGGTAAACGCACCGCTTGCAATACTTCTGAATCTTCTGTCTCCGGGCTTGCCGAGTATCTCGGTTGAATAACCGTCCTGAGGAAACTCTCCCATAACAGCTTTCCCGATACCGAAGTTGATGGTTTTCTCTCCCTGATCGTTTATGTAATCTATTCTGCCGTTTCCGTACTTATCAACAGAGAATGTGATCTCGGAAATTCCCATATTGTTTTCATTAAGTATAAATGTCTTTCCGTTATACTTGTCAAAAACAGGGGAGGAATGTTCACCCTTATACAACGGATATTCAAGATTCTCACATTTATCAAGAAGTGCCTTGTATGCTACCTCATTTTCTTCAAGGGGAAAGTCACAAAGATTATCCTTGATATGGTGCATAAGTTCAATATAAATGGTCTGCCTTGCGATGCCTTCAAGTCCCTGATGGTCTGATGTACACACAAACAGGAGATCCTTGTCCGGCATACATACAGCAAGCTGTTCACCCATCCCTACAAAAGAATACGAGCCTTCCATAGTCATCCATATCTGATAACCGTAACCCTGACCGTGGAACGCATCCGGAAAGCCCGTCTGATCGCTGTCAACCTGACGCTTTGTTGCCGCCTCCACAAAATCACGCGGAAGAAGCTGCTCACCGTTCCATTCGCCTTTCAGCATGGTAAGTCTTGCAAGCCTTGCAAGGTCACGGGTTGAACAAAGTACAGCAGATGATGCCCATGAATGTCCGCCCGGAGCTTTAAGACATCTCGCATCCTTTGAAAAACCGATCTTTGATAATGCTCTGTCCTTCAGAAGCTCCATAAAAGGCTTTCCCGTGATCCTCTCAACGAGTACAGCAAGCATATATGATGCCGATGAATCATAGTTGTAGATAGTCCCCGAAGGATGTGTTGTCTTACAACAGAAGAATGTGTCCAGCCAATCCGGGACTTTATCCGGCGATCCAACTGCCGAATATGTCGATCCGTAAGGATAGCAGGTGGTCATTTTCAGAAGATGCTCGACCGTCATATTCTTAATATTGGGATGAACGTTCTCGTTATCATACTCCGGAAAATATTTTATAATGGGAGCATTGATATCAACGACACCGTCACCTATAAGTATTCCCAGTGACATCGCCGCAAAGGTCTTGCTGACGGAATACATTCTGTGAAGCTCATCTTTTTTGAACGGCTTTCTGTAGCATTCGGCGAAAACATCATTTCCCTTCATAAGAAGAAAGCTGTGAAGATGTATTCCGAATCTCTCCAGTCCGTCCATGAACTTTACAACATTCTCAGACTTAATTCCCGCTTTTTCGGGACTTACCGTATTAAAAAACTCTTTCATATTCTTGTTGCTCCTTTTTCATTGAAATGATATACAAAGACAGTATACCACAAACAATGAATCAAGGTCTTGTCAAATGCATACCAAAACTATGCTAAAACAGACAAGTTAATGGCACTATTGTGAAAATATCCCCCGAAACCCCGTATAGAATCTATCCTGACTGGGATTCCGGAGGATAATGTGATCAATTTATTTTGCGATGATCTTCTTTATAGCGGATATAGCAATACCGAATGTTATCTCGCTGTTGCTCTTGTCCTTCTTGAATTCAAGGCTTCCTTCCTTTTCAAGAGCCGCAAAACCGTCAAAATTGGAGAGATGAGGCTCTACGGAAAGAATAACATCTCTGTCATAAAGATTGTCAGCTTCTGCGAGAATTTCGGGAATATGTCCCATGCCTTCGCCTGCGGGAACAATCTTACCCATACCGAAAGCATCTTTTATATGGAAGTAAAGGATATAGTCTTTAAGAAGATTAAAAGCATAAGGATATGTCTCGACGCCGCATTCAATAAAGTTTGCAGGGTCGAATACGCACTTGATCTCACCGCCGAATTCCTTCTGGATATCAAGACATCTGTCAGCATTGTCACCGTAGATGCCCTTTTCATTTTCGTGGCAAAGGATCATATTCTCGGCTTTTGCGATCTCAAGCATCTTGCCGAGCTTTTCCATCACTTCGCTTCTGCAAGCGGCATAGTCAGCACCGTCTTCCATATAGAAAGAGAACATTCTTATTCTGTCAGTGCCGAGTATCTTTGCAACCTTAATAACATGACGGAGCTTATCAAGGTGAGCTTCAAAATCATCGGCGAGCTTTATCTTGCCGATAGGAGAACCGATGCTTGTTACTCTGATACCTGCCTTATCAAATTTTGCTTTTACTTCTTCTGCTTTTTCAAGAGTGATCTCTGAAATATTTGTTCCGTCAACGCCTCTTATTTCTATACCGTTGACACCGTTTTCAAGAAGTCCCTCTATCTGCTTGTCTATAGTTGATCCGTATTCATCCGCAAAAGCGGAAAGTATGTAGTTTGCCATATTGATCTCCTTGTTTTCAATAATAAAATAATATATCCTAAGTATATCCGTTTCCCTAAAAAAAATCAAGTACTTATATACAAAAATATGATTTTTTTCCATTTTTCGATGAAAGTTTTGAGTAATAGAATACTTTTTAATGTTTGTTCTCAAAATCAGTAAGAACCGGACTTCATTAGCATTTTGATTTATTGACAATAATATAATGCACTTAATCTTGACTTTCGGAAAATGAGATGTTATAATACCCGTAGAATGCCCGAATGGCAAGTAAAGTACAGTCCGGAATGGAGACAATTTATGGCAACAAAAAAGAATATTACCCACCCCGAACAAAAGAACCTGCACAAGGATCATCGTTCAAGAATGCGAGATAAGGTCGTAAAAAACGGCTTTGATTCTCTGGCGGATCACGAAAAACTTGAATATCTGCTCTTTTATTCTATTCCACGAGTGAATACAAATCCGACAGCACACCTTCTTCTTGAAAAATTCGGAAGTTTTGCGGCGGTGCTTGATGCTCCGGAAAGTGAGCTTCTGAAGATAGACGGTATAGGCCAGACAAGTGTTAATTTTCTGAAGCTGCTTCCTCAGGTTGCATCATATTATATCAACAGCCCGCGTGTAAATGAGAAAAGGTTCTCCGGCTGGAAGGATATATTTGAGCATCTTGTATCATCTTATATTGGAGTTACCGAAGAGTGTCTCCGTCTTATATGTCTCGATGACAAAAACAACATACAGTTTGATGATTTTATTCAGACCGGAACTGTCAGCTCGGTGAACATTGATCTTCATAAGATTCTGGAAGTGATCATATCCACCAAAACTTCCAATGTGATAATTGCACATAATCATCCGACGGGAGTATGCAAAGCTTCAAAAGATGATATAAGGGCGACAAATAAGCTCAAGTATTATCTCGAAGGTATCAATGTTACATTACATGCCCATGTTCTTGTTGCCGAGGGAAAATACTGTGTAATAAATAATTAGCGTACAATATAACGGAGGTTTCTATATATGGATTCTAAAAATAGATTGATTCCCGAAAACATAAAAAAAGCTATACCGGGAACGGAAGAAACATTCTTTTACACGATCGATGACGAAAATAACTATACAAGCGGTAAAATAAAGATCCCCCCGAATTATACACCCGACGGAGAGCCTGTTCCGCTTATAGTCTTCATTCACGGCTCGGCTGAGTACGGCTCGATAAATTCAAATGAAATGACAAAAATGTACGAGGATTACTACAATTATCTTCGTGACTGCGGCTATGCCGTTTTTGACTGCTACGGATTCGGAACAAAGTATCAGAAGTCATGGTGCTCCACATTCGGAACGCCCACCAACAGAAAGTGTTATCTTCTCGGAATCAAATACATTCTTGACAACTACAATGTTGACGGTAACAATATCTTTGTATCATGTAAGTCACTTGGCGGTATCCAGGCTCTGTCCTTCTATCATGAAACAGAAATAAATATCAGAGCCGTAGGTATGCTCGCACCGGAGCTGAATCCGCTTCATGTATGTATGGGATATTCTCCGGGACAGAGACAGGCTGTATGTACCGATCTCGGTTTTTCGGAGGATGTAAACAGCGTTCTCAATCCCGAAGGCGGAAAGCCGGAAGTCAACTGCAGGATAGTAAAGGATGAGAACTATATCGCATACATGACGGAAAACTATGACAAGATGTGCGGCTGGAATCCTTTCTGGACAGGACTTTTAATGAGCAAAGAAGAAAAACTTGAATACGCGCTTAACAGAAGCAAAAAAGGCTTTGAAGCTCTTGCAAACGCATACAGAGTGTTAACAACCAACAGACCGCTTAAAATATGGATAGCCAAAGATGATCTTTGCGTAAATTACGAAGTCTCCGAGGGACTTGTAAAAAGCCTTAACAACGCAGGCTTTCAGGCAGAGCTTCGCACATTACCCGACGGTACGGGCGGACATCATGCGGTGGATAATGACGAAAAGGCACTTCAGGTAAAGGATGTTACAACGCCTTGCGGTAAGTTTTATGAAAGTGTGCCGGCGGCGTATTATGAGTTGGAGCAGTTCTTCAGGAAGTATATGATAAATCAATGATTTTTAATTCTAACTTGATATAAATAATAAGATAGACGAGACTTGCATGAAATAAGTTTATCATAATTACCAAGATGTACAAATGATTTTTATATTATATAAAGGAGAAAACATTATGGAAATTTTAAAATTTGATTTAACAAAAAAAGCAGGAGAATTCAAAATCCTAAATGCAACCAACGGTGGTCCGTGGCATAAAAGAAATAATGCAACAATGCGAAGAAGCAATTTTGAGGAATATAAGGCGGCAAGAATACCGTATTTCAGAAATCACGATGCAGCGGTAAACGGCATATACGGTGGACCTTATGCTCATGATATAAGCAAAATATTCAGAAATTTTAATGCAGATGAAAATGATCCTGTATCTTATGATTTTGCCTGTACTGATGAAGCGATTTTAACTGCACTTGATGCAGGAACAAACGTGTTTTTCAGATTAGGGGAATCTGCAGAGTCCCATGTTATTCCTCATGGTGCTGTACCGCCTGCTGATTTTAGTAAATGGGCTCGAATTGCAGAGCATATCATAAGACATTATAACGAGGGGTGGGCTGACGGATATCGTTTGAATATTGAATACTGGGAAATATGGAACGAGCCTGACCTTCACAGAGATAATCCTAAAAAAGGATTCTGGACAGGGACTGATGAGATGTTTTTTGATTTTTATGAGATTGCATCGAAACATTTAAAATCGTGTTTCCCTGATATTAAGCTTGGCGGTCCTGCGTTGGCAGGTGATGCCGGGTGGGCAGAAAGATTTCTTGCTGAAATGAAAAGAAGAAATGTTCCGATGGATTTCTTTTCATGGCACATATATGGAACAAAACCTCAACATATAGTTGATAAAGCCGGTCGTATTAAAAAGATACTTATAGATAACGGCTATGGTGATGCCGAAACAATACTTAACGAGTGGAACTATGTAAGAGGATGGGGAGAAGATTTTAAATATAGTGTAATGACTATTCACGGAATTAAGGGGGCAGCTTTTGTAATGGCAAGTATATCAGCTGCACAAAAATGTGATGCTCTTGATATGCTTATGTACTATGACACACGACCAAGTGCATTTTGCGGAGCGTTTGACTTTTATTCATACGAACCGCTGAAAGGTTATTATCCGCTTATGTGGTACGGTAAATTTTACGATATGGAA
>SVQR01000069.1 GCA_015065225.1 Oscillospiraceae bacterium
TAGCCGAAAAGGACATCTCGGACGGTACTGCATTTGTCACCTTCTCCGAAATGGGTGTTCCGGATGCCGACTTCAAGGCTGACAAGAGCGATATAAGATTTGCGATAGGCGACAGAAATCTTCACCATTATATTGAGGATGACGGTGCATATATAAGAATCCCCGAAGCAAAGGCGAATACATCCGTGACAATTGACATTTACGGAAAGAATGAAAATGCGGAAAGCATATCCGATTCGGGCTCGGTATTTGAGATGGTCTACGGCAACAGAACAATTTCCGACCTTACCGATGCGGAAAACGGCTTTATACACTGTATTTCCACGGCACGCTGTCCCAACGGTGACCTTATCGCTGTAGGATGTAAGGGTGCTGTCGGAAAGCTCATGACAATAAGACGTTCTACCGACGGTGGCAGAACATGGGGAGAAACAAAGGAATTCTGGAACAACAATAAGCACGTTGACGGCTGCGGCTTCCTTGTTGACGGAGATAAAATGTATTGCTTCCTGCATATGTTCCCGATACCTTCAACCAGCTATTACACCCTTAAAGTCGCGATCCTTGTGAGCGATGACAACGGTTATACATGGAAGAATCCGGAGACCGGCGTTGTTGCAAGTCCCTATTTCCCTGCGGCCGATAAGTATTACTCGGTAACATATACCGACGGTATAAAGCTCTCCACCTATGACGGAGAGGGTGAAGGTATAGACTATCTTTTCGTTTACACCATATCCGAGGATACAAGCTCCGACCTTAAAGCAAGCATAATATATTCCAAAGACGGCGGCAAGACATGGCAGTCAAGCGAGAGCTGCATAACCTACAAGGGCTCTGATTCCGAGACGGAGCTTCACGAATCGGGAGTTTCCGAGGCAACGGCTGTTGAGCTTTCCGACGGCAGAGTTAAACTTTATGCCAGAGTACAGTATGCGGACAACATCCTTCTCGGTGAATCCACATCCTATGACCACGGTGTCACATGGGAGGAAAACTGTACCCTTACCGAGATATATTCCTCCAACACCTTCCCCGTACTCAAAAAATTTGACGATGACATCCTTCTTCTCTGGGGCGGAAACAATATGCAGGGAGGCAGAAGCTACTTCAGAGCTCCGATAAATCTTGCATATTCAACAGACGACATGGAAACCTGGAACGCAAAGCACGATATCCTCTCCGGCACAAGCGAAGGAAATGTTGCTCTCGGTTCATATATGTGCGTTCAGCCGAAGCTCGTATTCAACGACTATATGGGCAGCGATGATATACATTTTGCATGGTGGAAATGGCGTACAAACTCCAACTACGCAATGCTTCTGGAGGATGCTCACGACTATATCTACAAGACAAAGGGTGCTGCCGACAGCTTTGAATCCACAAGTGCACTTTACGAAGGCTGGTCCCCCATTGCCGGTGATATAAGCATTACCGACGAAAAATCCACCGACGGCACGCACTCCATGAAGATACAGGACGTTACAGGTAAGGTAGTCAGAGCATCACGCTCTGTTCCCGAACTTTACAAGGGTGAGATATCCTTTGACATAAATCTTGAAAAGTACAGTACATATCTCTATGTCGAGCTCAAGAGTGCACTTTCTCTTGATCATTACACCGGCGATAAGCTGGCATTCTGTGTTGACAAAAACGGCAATCTCATGGCGTTGGATGCGGCAAATAAGACACTCGGCACATCTGTGGCTGTTCTTGAAAAGGATAAATGGTATAGTCTTAAGGTGAAGTTTGACCTTAATGATAATATGGCAAAGTTGTATGTTGACAACACCGAGGTATGTGATCTTCCGATAAATACGGACATATACGGCGGTATATGCATAGTACAGCTTGCGGACGGCTCATCGTCACAGCCTGCGGGACTTACGGCGTATGTTGACAACTTCCGTGCATACGAGGGAGTAAGTTTTACGCTCGCACAGGACGAGCCTGAAGAAAAGACCGCAACGGTAAAAGTAAATCTCTCCCGCGATAACGGTGCAAAACCCTACAGCGGAGAATATACCAATTTTGCAAAGCTTTACATTTATACGGACAGCACAAAGTCATCTCTTATAAAGACGATACAGCTTGAAAACGCAGATACTTCCACATCCGTAATAACTGCAGAGCTGACACTTCCCGAAGGTACATATTACGCCGAGATAATAAAGAACGGCTATCTTACGACAAAGACGGAATTAACGGTTACATCCGAAGGCATGAATATCGGTGAGGTCGATCTTATCCCCGGTGACATAAAATCCGACTATACCGACGAATGTGGTGACGGTATTATAGACATAGACGACTTTATAAGACTTCTTCGCGGATTTTACACCGATGCGGATGCAAAGCTCAGAGCTGTTGTGGATATCAACGAGGACGGCTCGGTAAATGTTACGGACCTTGCTTATATCAAGAAGAATATCGGAAAGAGATCCTGAGATCCGACAGATTATTTTATATGGGACAATGCCCTTTGACGGGTGTTGTCCCTTGACCGTTTACTGCGGCTTTTTTTAAAAGATAACAAACAAAAACGCACCGCTTTATCGAGATCTCGACTTGTAAGCGATGCGGATTCCTTATTGACTGTTTTGCTTAAATAATATTTCCCTTTGCAATATTTTCTTTGATTATATTATCTGTTATTTCGAATAGCTTTTCCGATCCCAGCTTTGTTTTGTTTTGACGGTTATAAATCTGTTCGGAAGTTACATTATGTTCTTTCCAATCCCCGCCGTTGTTGCTGTTGTTCAAAATAAGCGGCTGAAGATTGTCCATGGCATGAGCAAATTTTGATTCGGCGGTTTCATAAGCTTCAAACTCATCAAAAAGTGCTGTCAGCTCGGATGCCTGTTCATCGGGCAGAATAGAAAATAATCTTTTCTTTGCAGCCTCCTCGCGAGCTTTTTGTGTCTGAAGCCCCACCGGATCATATGCATAAGTATCACCCGCATCTATCTCAACAATGTCATGGATCAGACACATCAGCATCACCTTTGCTATATCCACTTTTTCGTTGGCATATTCCCTCAGAAGATATGCCATAACAGCCATATGCCATGAATGCTCGGCATCGTTTTCGTTCCTTCCTTTGCCGGATAAATGTGTTTGTCTGAAGATGTTTTTCACCTTATCGATCTCCAGCGAAAAAGCCAATTGTTTCTCTATACGATCATCCATAAAAGTACACCTGCGATTTTTAATTATTCTTTCGTATATTCTACTATATAATTGTGACATTTTCAATCTTCCGGGATGAAAAAGACGTGCTGCCATCGCCAATCATCAACTTCTTATTTAAAATTTTTACCACATATGACACAAAACGAAAGATTTTTATTGTTTTTCCGTATTCTTCTTGCCATAAAATTTACAAACATATCTTTTCTCACCCATTGACAAGCTACGATTTTTATGGTAGAATATTCCATATACAAAAGGGAGTAGCCGGATGCATTGCATTTCCGATGACCGTCAACCCGACTTTATGTCCGGTTATTCGGATCTTTTTGATGGCAAGACTTTTGTGGCATTTCGCTGCAAAGGTCTTTTTTTATTGCATATAATAAGAAAACACCCTTATAAACATTCAGGAGGAAAAAATGAAACATTATCTGAACAGTGCCGATGATGTAATTAAAGCCGTTGACGGCAATTCCAACGGTCTCAGTTCTTCAGAGGCAGAAAAAAGGCTTGCCCAAAACGGCAAGAACAAACTTATCGAGGCAAAGAAGGAGTCAATGCTTCACCGCTTCTTAAAGCAGCTTTGCGAACCTATGACAATCATCCTTCTTGTTGCAGCCGCAATCTCAGCAGGTGTTGAGATATATGAGGGCATCCATTCCGGACACATGGGTTTCCCGTCGGATGTTGTCATTATCCTCGCAGTTGTTCTTATCAATGCCATTCTCGGTGTTTTCCAGGAAAGCAAGGCGGAAAAAGCCATTGAAGCACTCCAGGAAATGTCCAAGGCACAGAGCAAGGTCCTTCGTGACGGAAAACAGATATCCATCCCCAGTGAAGATCTTGTTGTCGGCGATATCATAATCCTCGAAGCGGGCGATTCCGTTCCGGCGGATGCACGAATCATCGAGTGTGCTTCCATGAAGATAGAGGAAGCGGCACTTACAGGTGAATCCGTTCCCGTTGATAAAAAGGTGGAAGCGCTGACTGCGGGAGAAAACGGTGACGTTACTCTCGGTGACAGAAAGAACATGGTATTCATGGGCTCGACCGTGGTTTACGGACGCGGTAAGGCTGTTGTTACCGATACCGGTATGGAGACCGAAATGGGTAAGATCGCAAACGCTCTTGCTCAGGCTGAGGAAGGTAAAACACCCCTTCAGATAAAGCTCGCAGGTCTTTCAAAGATACTTACCTATCTTGTTATAGGTATCTGTGCGGTTATTTTTGCCGTACAGCTTATCCGTGACGGTGTTGGCTTTGAGACTGTCCTTAACTCCTTTATGATAGCGATCTCTCTTGCGGTGGCGGCAATTCCCGAAGGTCTTGCAACTGTTGTAACCATCGTTCTTTCCATCGGCGTTACCAATATGTCAAAGCGTAATGCCATTATCCGTAAGCTCACAGCTGTTGAAACTCTCGGATGTACACAGATAATCTGCTCGGATAAGACAGGTACACTTACACAGAACAAGATGACAGTCGTAGATCACTACGGCGATGATGAAGCTCTCCTTGCAAACGCAATGTCCCTTTGTTCCGATGCTGAGTTTGATACGGAAGCGGGTACAGCTATAGGCGAACCTACCGAATGTGCGCTTGTAAACTACGCCGAAACATTAAATCTTTCCAAGAACACACAGAAGGACGTATATGTCAGAATAGGTGAAGTTCCCTTTGATTCCGGCAGAAAGATGATGTCTACAGTTCACAAGACAGCCGACGGCTCTCTTGTTCAGTTTACAAAGGGTGCTCCGGATGAGCTTCTCAAGAGATGCACAAAAGCTCTTGTCGGCGGCAAGGTCGTTGAAATGTCCGAAAACATCCGTAAGGATATACTTTCGGCAAACAAGGGAATGGCAGACCGTGCGCTCCGTGTTCTTGCGGCAGCGAAAAAGGAGCTTTCCGCAGAGCCTTCCGTATATGATTCGGAAAATGTTGAGTGCGACCTTTGCTTCATAGGACTTGTCGGTATGATCGACCCTGTCCGTCCCGAAGTAAAGCCTGCCATAGACGAGTGCAGAAGTGCAGGCATCCGTCCTATAATGATAACCGGTGACCATAAGGATACAGCCGTTGCAATTGCGATGCAGCTTGGTATCATCACAGATGCATCCCAGGCTATTACCGGTGCGGATCTTAATGAGATCTCCGATGAAGAATTCGAAACAGCCGTTGAAAACTATTCAGTTTATGCCCGTGTTCAGCCCGAACACAAGACAAGAATAGTCAACGCATGGAGAAAGAAGGGCATGGTTACCGCCATGACCGGAGACGGTGTAAATGACGCTCCTTCAATAAAGAACGCAGATATCGGTGTCGGCATGGGTATCACCGGTACAGACGTTACAAAGAATGTAGCGGATATGATACTTTCCGACGATAACTTTGCTACCATAGTTTCGGCGGCAGGCGAAGGAAGAAGAATTTACGATAACATCAGAAAAGCAATTCAGTTCCTTCTCGCATCAAACCTTTCCGAGGTGCTGACCATCTTCTTTGCGACACTATTTGGATTCACCATCTTCGCACCTGTTCATCTTCTCTGGATAAACCTTATCACAGACTGCTTCCCCGCACTTGCTCTCGGCATGGAAAAGCCTGAGAAGAACATCATGAACCGTCGTCCCCGTGACAGCAAGGAAGGCATATTCGCAGGCGGTCTCGGTTTTGCTGTCGCATACCAGGGTGTTCTTGTAACACTTATCACCATGGCATCCTACCTTATCGGAAGATATTGGCTTGCAGATCTTCATCATGCTCAAGCTATCGCTGCAGGAACATATTCCGCAGAAATGCTCGGCACATCCATGGCATTCCTCACACTTTCTCTCTGCGAGATATGCCATGCGTTCAACATGAGATCCCTCCACGGCTCCATCTTCAAGATGAAGAATCAGAATATATGGCTGTGGGGCGCGGGAATACTTTCCCTCATTCTCACAACCGTGGTTATTGAAGTGGATTTCCTCGCAAAGGCATTTGAGCTTGCTCATCTTGACCTTATGGAATACGGCATCGCATTCGGTCTTGCTATCCTTATAATACCGATAGTTGAGATAATCAAGATATTTCACAGGGCAATCGACAATCGCAAGAACAAATAATTTCGGTTATCCGATATAAATTTAAGCCTGTCGCTTTGATTTGTGACAGGCTTTTTTGTGTATATCTGCTTGCCCGGGCAAGCTCCTTATTGAATATTTACTTGCAATTGTAGGTTTTTTCATACTGTATTATAAAATTTATTGTATAGTTAGATTGGTTAGTTATAATTGTACTAAGGAGAAAAATATGAAAACAGAAAAAAGACTTGACGGTACGGAGCTTACAATAAAAGTTTCCGGCAGACTTGATACAACAACATCACCGCAGCTGGAGGCGGAGCTAAAGCAAAGTATAGGCGGCATCACAAAGCTTGTGTTTGATCTTTCGGAGCTTGAGTATTTATCTTCGGCAGGACTCCGTGTTCTTCTCTCGGCACATAAGACAATGGATAAGCAGGGGGAAATGATCGTAAAGAACGTGAATGATGCCGTTAACGAGATCTTTGAGATTACGGGCTTTATTGATATTTTAACAATAGAGTGATTCCAATTGATTCTTTTCCTTTAAGGAGATAAGAACAGTGACAAATTTATATTTGGCTGCATTTTACAACATAGCCCTTTCCTGTGTGCTGTATATATCGGATAAAAAAACAGCTTTCAATAAACTGCCGTATATTGCCAAACAGATAATTTTCGGATTGCTGTTTGGTTTAATAGCCGTGTTTTCAAGTACGGTCTACGGCGGTATAAACATAGACGGAGCTGTTATAAATGTCAGAGATGCCTCGCCTTTGTGTGCAGGTCTCATTTTCGGTGCACCGGCAGGTATCATATCGGGACTTATTGGCGGCATATTCAGATTTTTTGCGACCTTCTTCGGAATATCCGGAACATATACACAGATAGCTTGCTCGGCTTCCACTGTCCTTGCGGGCTTTATAGCTGCGCTTTTACGCAAATTTATGTTTGACAATAAAAAGACTACCTGTATTTACGGCATCGGCATCGCTATGATTACCGAGATCCTACATATGCTGATGATATTTTTTACAAACATGAATGATGTTTCCACCGCATTCGGTTTTATCAGGAACTGTACCTTACCCATGGTCATCGGAAACGGAATAACTGTCGGTGCGGCGGTGGGACTTGTATCTTTGATCGGCAAGGCCGGAACCAAAACACGAGAAGCACAAAAAACGCAAAAACAAATCTCACAGACTTTCCAGATATGGTTGCTTTTGTGTATTATTGTTGCATTCATCGTTACAAGTATATTTACATCCGTTGTTCAGACACGAATGAGCGAAACGCAAACAGAGGCTGTTATAGAGATCAACCTCGGTGATGTTTATCGGGATATCTCGGATGCTTCCGACAAAAATCTACTTGATAAGGTTTCGGATATTCGCCGCGAATATCTCGAGGGTGAGACTGTCAACACGCTTGCGAAAAAGTATAACGTCATTGAAGTAAATATCATTGATGAAAACGGCGTTATCTCAAATACAAATAACGTGGAATATGTCGGTTATGAAATGGCAAGCGGAGAACAGTCTGCGGAATTCCTCGTATTGCTTGAGGGCGAAAAAGACCACTATGTTCAGGATTATCGCCCAACTTCTTATGATAATAAGACATACCGTAAATACGGTGCGATAACATTGCCTGACGGAGGCTTCTTGCAGGTAGGATATAATGCTGCTCAGTTCGGTAATGACATTGATGCCTTTGTCGGCAAGGTCGCAAAAAACCGCCATATCGGAAAGAACGGCTTTGTGGTAATATGCGATGAGAGCCTTGATATTGTAACGGAGGACAGCAAAAATTACGGAAAGAATATATCCTCCCTCGGACTTGACATAGATTTTAAAAACACAAAACCGGGAGAGATATTCGAAATAGCTTTGAACGGGGCATCCTACCTTTGTGCATACCATTTTGTAGAAGGCTATTATATAATCGGTACTATGCCGCTTTCCGAAGCCATGCATATGAAGGATGTTTCGATTTATATAAACATCTTTACGCAAATGGTCATATTTGCTCTTTTGTTTGTATTGATATATTTTCTTATCAAGAGGATCGTGATAGACAACATTAAAAAGATAAACTCAAGTCTTTCCGAGATCACGAACGGAAATCTGGATGTTATTGTTGATGTACGCTCAAATGAGGAATTTGCCTCTCTTTCGGATGATATAAATTCCACCGTAAGCACTTTGAAGCGTTATATTTTGGAAGCTGCTGCAAGGATTGACAAGGAGCTTGAATTTGCAAAGCAGATACAGTATTCATCGCTTCCCACAAAGTACCCGGACTGTGAAGAGATTGACCTTTTTGCCAAAATGGTAACCGCAAAAGAAGTGGGCGGTGATTTTTACGATTTCTACACGATAGATGAAAACAAGGTCGCTTTTCTTGTGGCAGATGTTTCCGGCAAAGGTATACCTGCCGCAATGTTCATGATGAAAGCAAAGACCATAATCAAAGATCTTGCGGAAACGGGAATGGAGCTTTCCGAGGTGTTTGAGCGAGCCAACGAAAAGCTTTGCGAGAACAATGAAGCCGGAATGTTTGTCACAGCCTGGATGGGCGTTCTTGATATTGTGACCGGCGTTGTGAGCTTTGTGAATGCAGGTCATAATCCTCCGCTTATCGGGACTTGCGGCAAAAAGTTTGAATATCTGAAAACACGAAGCGGTATGTTTCTTGCAGGTATCGAGGGTGCAAAATACAGGCAGAATGAGATAAGACTTGATCCGGGGGACAGGATCTTTCTGTATACCGACGGCGTGACCGAGGCTGTAAACGAACATGACGAGCTTTACGGAGAAGACCGACTGCAAATTCTTGTGAATTCCGTGGAAAAAATGACACCGGAACAGCTTTGTACCGCAGTAAATGATGATGTGGATAAGTTTGTTGGTACAGCATCTCAGTTTGACGATATCACAATGCTTTGTATAGATTACAAAAAAGCGGAGGATACCGTGAGCAATACAAAAAATGAAATAACGGTAAGCGCACAGATCGACAGCATCCCCGTGATAACGGAGTTTGCCGAAGGGATGCTTACGGAAGCAGGTTGCGATATGAAGACCATAACACAGATAAATATCGCCGTTGATGAGATAGTTTCAAATATTGCAAGATATGCTTATGCTCCCGATGTCGGAGACGTGACCGTAGAGGTGGATATCACAAAGCACCCGAAGGCTGTTTCCGTAACCTTCACCGACAGCGGAAAGCCCTATGATCCGCTTAAAGAAGAAGATCCAGACATAACCCTTTGTGCAGATGAGCGCGAGCTTGGCGGTCTCGGAATATATGTTGTAAAAAAGAGCATGGATGAAATGCACTATGAATACGCAGACGGAAAGAATATACTTACGATAGTAAAAAAGCTTTAAATATAAGTGTGTCCGATTGTTTGCGAAAACAATAAAGCTGTATGTTACATTCCCGAAAAAGTCGGAAAATTTTTAAGGGAAATACAATCCAAATCACGGAATCATATGAAAGAGTAAAACAGTATGAAAAGAATTAAATTTACAACGACTCAAATTATACTATTGAGTTTTCTTTTGGTGATATTGGTGGGAAGTATCCTTTTGGCACTGCCGATAAGCTCTGCCACGGGGAGTGCGGTATCGTATATCGATGCTCTGTTCACGGCAACCACTTCGACATGTGTTACCGGACTTGTGACACTGCCGACCGTTTCGGCATGGAGTGTTTTCGGACAGATAGTAATATTGCTGCTGATACAGATCGGCGGTCTCGGAGTTATCACGATCATGACAGGTCTGATGCTTATGCTGAACAAAAAAATGGGTATCGGTGACAGACTGCTCATTCAGGATGCCTTCAATCTCAATACCATGTCGGGACTTATTAAGTTTGTCAAGAACGTATTGCTCGGTACGCTGGTTATCGAAGGTATCGGAGCTGTTCTGTATATGCTTGTATTCGTTCCCGAATTTGGGCCGAAAGGTATTTGGATATCGGTATTTAATTCGATCTCCGCTTTTTGCAACGCAGGTATTGATATTATTGCGGAAAACAGTCTTTGTAATTACGCTGCAAATCCTTTGATCAACATCGTAACCTGCGCACTTATTATTCTCGGCGGTCTCGGTTATATAGTATGGTGGGACATTATTCGTGTTATCAAGAGCCGTTCGCAAAAGAACCGTAAAATATTCAGACATCTGACTTTGCACTCAAAGATCGCCATTACCGTCACGGCGGTACTTATTTTCGGCGGTGCGATTCTCATATTTATTTTTGAATATGCAAATCCTTTGACCATCGGAGAGATGAACTTGTTTGATAAGATTCAGGTGTCCTTCTTCCAATCGGTCACTACAAGAACCGCAGGCTTTGCTTCTGTTCCGCAAGAAAATCTGACAAATGCTTCTGCTGCCGTATCGGTTATTCTGATGTTGATCGGCGGTTCACCTGTCGGAACGGCGGGCGGTATGAAAACGGTAACAATTGCCGTACTTATCTGTTCGGCAATGGCAACCATCGGAAACAAAAACAGCGCGACTTTGTTCGGGCGGCGTATTTCCGATGACTCGATCAAAAAGGCGGTTGCCGTAGCAGTAGCATTTTTTGCAATATGCACTACCTCAGCGGTGCTTCTTCTGGCAACGAGTGATGCATCTGTTATTGATGCACTTTATGAAACTGTCAGCGCAACGGCAACAGTTGGTCTTTCAAGGAATCTTACGACAACGCTGGGGAATTTCGGGAAGCTAATTATTATTGTAACCATGTATTTTGGCAGAGTCGGGCCGATATCACTTGCGGTTGCACTTGGCAGCAAGAATGAAAGTCAGAATGTTATTTCCGAGCCAACGGAAGATATCAGTATCGGATAAAGGAGAATTATATGAAAGCAAAGAAAACATATGCAGTCTTCGGACTTGGAAGATACGGCATAGCAGTAGCAAAAGAGCTTGTCGAGAACGGTGCTGAGGTTATTGCGGTGGATGATGAACAAAAAGTCGTCAATGACGCAGCAGCATATTTACCGATCTGCAAATGTGCGGATGTGACTGATCAGGAGGTCATCTCACGCCTCGGTATCGGCAACATTGATACGGTAATCGTTTGCATGGCAAGTAATCTTGAAGCAAGCGTAATGGCTGTCACGCTCTGCAAGGAAGCGGGCGTTAAAAATGTAATAGCAAAGTGTGCGAACGAGATGCAACAGAAGATATTGCTTCGTGTTGGTGCGGATAAGGTGGTTTTTCCCGAAAATGAATCGGGTATCAGACTTGCCAAGAATCTGCTTAGCTCGGGATTCATTGATATGATCTCTTTGTCAAATGAGGTTTCGGTGGTTGAAATCGATGTGAAGGATGAGTGGTGCGGCAAAAATCTGATCGAATTAAATCTCCGTAAAAAATACGGCTTGAATATCGTTGCCGTTAAAAAAGGAGAAAATGTAAACGTAAATATCAATCCCGAGCAGCCTCTTGAAGCGGGAACCACATTGATTGTTATTGCAAACATAGCTAAATTGGGGAAATTAAAATAAGTCTCAAATAAAGAAATTCAAAAGGAATCTTGGACTATGCGTGTCGGAGCTTGTTAGGGCAGAAAAATATCTCATTGCTCTGCAGAGTTTTAAAGCCTGAAATTTCATGGAGTTTATCAGCTTTTAGGATTATTCGTTCCATGCTGTAATACAGAAGGTTTCCGGAATAAATTTACAATCTTATGTTTTCTTATCTGTTGAAAATATTTGTTAACAGGATATAAGGAGAAGAAAAAATGAAATCAGGTATAGTAATATGACCTTGTTTTTCTGTATCTCCGCATATGCTTATAAAAGGTCACGGACCCTTGCGGGATAAGGGTTTGGCGATTTATGTATCGCTATGTGTTTTCACATAATTCCACGCAGGATTTGTGATTTATTTGTGACAGAGGGAACTACAATAAAGAGCTTGATAAAGAGGAGTCCGCATGCCTTCGGGGGTGCGGATTTTTTGCCGAATAACTCTACATATAGACGGAGTAATCGGTTTTCATTATATATATTCTCCAAACATATTTACAAGTGTATTATTATCTTTATCATATATTTCGGAAATGTCGTTTCCTGAAAATCTTTTAAGGATTTCAAGGCTTGAGTTTTTCGTAAGGCGGATTCCGCAATATCTTTCCCGTTCGGTCTGCCCTTATGCAAAGGTCCGAACTCGCCTCTTGTGTGGAATTCTTCGTCGGCGACAATAAGACCCGGATCTTTTGCAACCATATTTACAGGCTTTTTCATTGATCTCATCATCGCAGATGTGCCCAAACACACGATCTTGCCGATATTGTCCTTGTTGTTTTTTAGAAATTCCTTGACCGAAGCATCCACATCGAAGGCATAGTAAGAGCAACCGAGGAACAGAATGTCGGCTTTTTCCGTGAGCGGCACATTTACATCAAGTGCAGAAACCGCTACCGCATCGGCAACGGTTAAGCACTTACACGCTTAACGCTCAAAACCATTATATCATTTGGTTATTTGCAGGGGTGGCAGGTAGTATTTTCTTGTGAAAATCTTCACCTCTCCACCCTGACAACAATACCTTGGATTATATTTTTGGAAAAAGTGTCACCTATCATTGACAATTACACAAACAAAACGCCATGAATTCATAAAATTCCGTTGACTTTGAGCTGAGCATATGCTATAATATTTTGAATTTATGCAAAAGACTGTAAAACTGTCTTTTCAAGAATAGTGCGGGTTGCGCAAAGCATTGCATATGAATATATAAAGGAGAAGGAAAAATGAAATTAGGTATAGTAGGACTCCCAAACGTCGGAAAGAGCACACTTTTCAACGCAATAACAAACGCGGGTGCAGAGGCGGCAAACTATCCGTTCTGTACTATCGACCCCAACGTAGGTATAGCTCCCGTTCCGGACAAGAGACTCGATGTCCTTGCGGAAATGTATAACCCCAAAAAGTATACTCCTGCGGTTATCGAATTCGTAGATATTGCAGGTCTCGTAAAGGGCGCATCCCAGGGCGAAGGTCTCGGTAATAAGTTCCTTTCGCATATCCGTGAGGTTGATGCCATCGTTCACGTTGTAAGATGCTTCGAAAACAGCGATATCGTTCATGTAAACGGTAAGGTTGATCCCGCAAGTGACGTTGAGACGATAAACCTTGAGCTTATCTATTCCGATATCGAAATACTTGAAAGACGTCGTGACAGAGCGACAAAGCTCCTCAAGGGCGACAAGAGTGCACAGAAGGAAATAGACCTTATTGATAAGATAGCGGAAGTACTCAACGCAGGCAAGAGTGCAAGAGTTCTCGATTACACCGAGGATGAACTTGAAATGCTCAAGGAGATCCCCCTTCTATCGCGTAAGCCCATAATCTATGCCGCAAATATCGACGAGGATGCCGTTGCGGAAGATCCCATGAACAATCCTCACTATGTTGCACTTAAAAAAATCGCCGACGAGGAAGGCTCCGGCATCATTCAGATCTGTGCAGGTATAGAAGCGGAGATAGCACAGCTTGAAGGCGAAGACAAAGCAATGTTCCTTGAAGACCTCGGTCTTGAATGTTCCGGTCTTGACAGACTTGTAAATGCCTGCTACACACTTCTAGGTCTTATATCATTCCTTACAGCAGGCCCCGAAGAGGTAAGAGCCTGGACAATAACAAAGGGTACAAAAGCTCCCCAGGCGGCAGGTAAGATCCACACAGACTTTGAGCGAGGCTTTATAAGAGCCGAAGTTATCGCTTTTGATGATCTTGTTGAATGCGGATCAACGGCTGCTGCACGCGACAAGGGCCTTATGCGAAGCGAAGGCAAGGAATACGTCATGGCTGACGGTGATGTCGTTCTCTTCAGATTTAACGTATAAAAAACAATGACAGAGCAGTTTGATATGCACCCCAAAAGTTAGACACTTTTGGAGGTGCATATCATTTCGGTTGCTCTGTCTTTCTTGTTGTTATCTTTCTTTCACCATTCTTTTTCCGTACCTTACAGCTCCGCTTAATCTGTCGCTGTCAAAGAAAAGGATGAAGAATACGGAAATGACGGAAAATGCACAAAGAGCCATTCTTATAAGTATAAGCATTATTCCGTCTATTCTTCCGACGGTACATCCGCACAGCGCGGCGCAAAGT
>SVQR01000070.1 GCA_015065225.1 Oscillospiraceae bacterium
GAAAGGTGATTAGAACCGCACGTTCATCGCGTGAAGATGCAGTTGAGAGGACCGCTGAAACAGACGGTCAATTTGGGTGGTATCGCGGAAGTTCTACTTTCGTCCCATGGTTTGGGGCGAAGGTTTTTTGTTTTTCTGCCCGTATTAAATTCGTTAAGACAATATATTATATATTTGGAGGATAGTAAAATGCTTAGAACTCACACTTGTAACGAGCTCGGTACAGACCATATCGGTCAGAACGTAGTATTGACAGGTTGGCTCGCAAATGTCCGTGACCACGGAGGCGTACTTTTCGTTGACCTTCGCGATCACTACGGAGTAACACAGATCGTATTTTCCGATGACTCCCTTATCGCAGGCATCACCAAGGAAACCGTTGTGCTTGTTGAAGGAACAGTCACAAAGAGAGCAGAGGACACCGTAAACCCCAAGATCGCAACAGGTCTTGTTGAGGTGCGTGCGAATAAGATAGAAGTACTCGGTCCCTGCCAGCTCGGTCTTCCCTTTGAGATAGATAATTCCACACTTACAAGAGAGGAAGTAAGACTCAAGTACAGATACCTTGACCTTCGTAACAGAAAAATACACGATAATATTGTTCTTCGTTCAAAAATTCTGAGCTATCTCAGATCACAGATGGAAGAACTCGGATTTATGGAGATTCAGACTCCCATTCTTACAGCTTCTTCTCCCGAAGGTGCAAGAGACTATCTTGTTCCCAGCCGTAAGCATAAGGGTAAGTTCTATGCGCTTCCCCAGGCTCCTCAGCAGTTCAAGCAGCTTCTGATGACATCAGGCTTTGACCGTTATTTCCAGATAGCTCCCTGCTTCCGTGATGAGGATGCTCGTCAGGACAGATCTCCCGGAGAATTCTACCAGCTCGACTTCGAGATGGCATTCGCAACTCAGGAGGACGTATTTGAGGTTGGTGAAAAGGTACTTTACAACACCTTCTCGAAGTTTACCGACAAGAAGGTATCAAAGCCTCCCTTCAAAAGGATCACATTTGCGGAATCCATGCTCAAGTACGGTTCCGATAAGCCCGACCTTCGTAATCCTCTTGAGATAAAGGATCTTACAGATTTCTTCGCAAAGCATGAGTTCCTCAATATCAACGGCAGAACAGTTCCTTTCAAGGATAAGCTTGTTCGCGGTATCGTTGCAAACTACCTTGTAAAGAAGGATGGTGAAGGTGACGGTAAGAAGGCATTTGAAAAGGCTATCGACACTTATTCCAGAAGCATTGGCATGAAGTTCGGCTGCGGATATATCACACTTGAAGAGGGCGAGTTCAAGGGCCCGATCGCAAAGTTCCTTACAGACGAGCAGAAGGCAGAACTCTGTGAGCTTTGCGGAATCAAGGAAGGAGATTCTCTCTTCTTCATAAGCGATTCTGCCGCTGTTATCAACAAACTCGCAGGTGAGATGAGAACATGGATCGGCACAGAGCTCGGTCTTGTCAAGGATGATTCCTACGAATTCTGCTTTATCGTTGACTTCCCGATGTATGAACTCAATCCCGAAACAAACAAGATAGATTTCACACACAATCCCTTCTCTATGCCTCAGGGCGGTATGGATGCACTTCTTAACAAGGACCCGCTTGAGATCTTCGCTTATCAGTACGATATTGTATGTAACGGCGTAGAGCTCTCCTCCGGAGCTGTAAGAAACCACAATCCTGAAATTATGAGAAAGGCATTCGAGATCGCAGGCTACGGCGAAGAGGATCTCAAGGCTAAGTTTGGTGCACTTTACACTGCATTCGCTTACGGTGCTCCGCCTCATGCAGGTATGGCTCCCGGTGTTGACAGAATGATAATGCTCATCGCAGGCGAAGAAACTATCCGTGATGTAATCGCATTCCCGCTCAACGGCAATGCACAGGATCTTATGATGGGTGCACCCGGTGAAGTTACCGAACAGCAGCTTCGTGAAGTTCACATAAAGGTAAGAGACTGACGATATATTTTATAAAGGAGCAGAATTATGGACAGAGAAACACTCAGAAAACTCGAAATGCTCAACCAGCTGAGTCTCACAGAAGCACAGAAGGATGAGGTTATAGACTTCTTTGCAAAAAGAGATTCTGAACTTGATATAATCAATAAGATAGACACGGAAAACACCGAAAGAATGGTACATGTAATGCCTGTTCTCACAGTCGTTCGTGAGGATGTGGCATCCCAGCCGTTCTCAAGAGACGATCTCCAGAAGGGTGCGCCCGAGACCGATGAAGGCTATTGGTGCGTTCCCAAGGTCATGGAATAATTTTGCAGGAGGAAAAGAACATGAAACTGTATACTGCAAAAACAGAAACATCTGCAGAAAACAAGATAGTTGTTGACGATATGATCCTTACAAAGGATATCCCAACAACCGCAGGCTCTAAAATGCTTGAAGGCTATGTAAGCCTTTTTGAAGCAGAAGTCCTTACACGCCTTAATAATGCAGGCTACGGACTTTGCGGAAAAGCGGATGTCGGAGAGTTTTCCTTTGATCTTCTCGGAGAAACATCCTGCAACGGTGCAAATATAGTTGACGGCAAGCTTGTAAATGCTGCTGCACGGATAGTCTCGGACGGTGATGCATTTGCGGCGATCACTCTCGATGTCAACGGTTCGACAAGACGTGCCGCTGCACAGAGCGGACTTGTAAGCATAAAGCCCACATACGGAACGGTATCAAGATACGGTACTATTCCCGTGGCTTGCTCAGGTGAAACGGTAAGCGTTACCGCAAAATGTCCCATGTGTGTCCGTGAAGTTCTTGATGTTATCGCAGGACATGATGATAAGGACGGCACAAGCCTTCCGGAAGAGCTTTGTGCAAAGATAAAGAAGGGTGCGGAAGCAAAGAAGGCTGAAAAGGTTGCAATTATCGGCGATTTTCTCAGCTGTGTATATGATGATGTAAAGGCAAAGGTTGATGCTGCTTCGGAAGCACTTAAAGCGGCAGGAATAACTGTTGATGTAATTGACAGCAAAGTCATCGAATCAGCACGTGTTGCATGGAATATCCTTATGTGTGCAGAACTTTGCAACAATGTTTCAAGATATGACGGCGTAAAATTCGGTTACAGAAGCCGTAACTTCACAAATCTCGATGAGCTTTATGTCAACAGTCGTACCGAAGCATTCGGTGAAACACTCAAGACAGCGATCCTTTTTGGCTCTGAAACACTTTCAACGGAAAACTATATGAAGGTGTACGACAAGGCACTTCGCACAAGACGTGTTATAGTCGAAGAATTTGCAAAGATATTCCAAGAGT
Source organism: Oscillospiraceae bacterium (assembly GCA_015065225.1). Classification (GTDB taxonomy): domain Bacteria; phylum Bacillota; class Clostridia; order Oscillospirales; family CAG-382; genus SIG622. The sequence continues at coordinate 3,277 of SVQR01000070.1, forward strand.
ATGATGCTGTTATTATCCCTGCTTGCTCTTCACTTGCTTATACAGAGGAAACACTCAAAAACAAGTACATCGCATTTGAAGAAAACCTCTTTACAGCACCTGCTTCCATCACGGGACTTCCCGCGGTAGTTTCCGGCTCTGTTCAGATAATCGGTAAGGCTTTCTCGGAAAACACACTGCTTGATCTTGCAAAAATCGTAAAGGAGGGCAAATGATATGAGATACGAAACAGTCATAGGACTTGAAGTCCATGTTGAGCTTGCGACAAATTCCAAGATATTCTGTTCCTGTTCCGCACATTCATACGGTGCAGACCCTAACTCTCATGTATGTCCCGCCTGCTGCGGTATGCCCGGAATGCTTCCCGTTGTAAATAAGAGAGTAGTTGATTTCGGCATGAAAGCAGGTATGATGCTCGGATGCGACATCAACCGCGTTACAACATTTGACAAGAAGAGCTACTATTATCCGGACCTTCCCGCTGCATACCAGACTACACAGTGGTTTGCTCCCGTTGCGGTAAACGGACTTGTTGAGATAGAGACATCAAAGGGTAAGAAGAACATCCGTATAAAGCAGATCCATATGGAAGAGGATGCGGGCAAGCTGGTACACGATATCCGTGAAGATACAACACACGTTGACTTCAACCGTACAAGCGTGCCGCTTATCGAGATAGTAAGCCAGCCCGATCTTTCAAGTGCGGAAGAGGTTGAAGCATACCTTGAAAGACTTAAGACACTTCTTCGCTATGCAAGAGTTGCGGAATGTGAAATGGCACACGGAACCATGCGTTGTGACGTAAACCTTTCCGTTCGTCCGGAAGGAAGCGACAAGCTCGGTGTCAGAGCAGAGATGAAGAACATGAACTCCATCGAAGCTATAAAGCGTGCTATCGAATATGAAACAGCAAGACATATTGATGCGATAGAGAACGGTACGGAAGAGCTTCGTCAGGAAACAAGACGCTGGGACGACATAAAGGGCAAGAGCTACGCAATGAGAACAAAGGAAACAGCGGGCGATTACCGTTATTTCCCGGATCCCAACGTAATGCCGGTTGTTATTGACGATGAATGGTTCAACTCCATAAAGGCATCGCTTCCCGAATTTCCGGAGGTCAAGCGTGAAAAGTATACCGGCGAATATGGTCTTGGCGAATACGATGCAGAACAGCTTACAAAGAGCATTGCGCTTTGCGATTGCTTTGAAGAGGCATATTCGGTATGTAAGTCCGCAAAGGATGCGGCAAACTGGATGATCTCCGAGGTAATGAGCATACTCAACGCAAAGAAGATGACATATGATATGCTTGATATCAGCGGTAAGGCTCTGGGCGAGCTTATAGTTCTTGTTTCCGACGGTAAGGTTGGAAGAGTTAATGCCAAGAAGATACTTTCCGCTATGTTTGACGATGCTTCCATAGATCCTGCGGCATATGCAGAGGCAAACGGTCTCATCGTGTCCAACGATACGGGACTTGTCGAAGAAGTCGTAAAGGCGGCTATCGCGGCAGATCCCAAGGCTGTTGCAGACTTCAAGGGCGGCAAGGAAAAGGCTCTCATGGCTCTGTTCGGAAAGTGCATGAAGCAGCTCAAGGGCAACTGCGATCCTGCTGTGCTCAGAACCATCCTTATAGATCACATACAGAAGAGCTGATCTTTTGATAATTTAATAAAATAAGAGCTTCGACGTTTTGTTTCGCCGAAGCTCTTTTGCTGTTCTTATTCAAATTCCCAGACCTGAGTAAGCAGAGGCTGTGCGCCTGTCACAGGATCTTTTTCCATGATAAGTATATCCGCCATATACTCATCCCATTTCTTTACAACCTCGCTCTCACGCTGAATCTTTGATGCGTGTTCTATGCTGTCACATTCGTAGTATCCGAACATTTCATTGCCGACATTCCAGATGGAATAATTGCGGATGCCTGCTTCCTTGAGGACTGCCTTCATTTCGTCCCAGATCTCATCGTGGCGCCTTATATATTCATCGAGCTTATCCGGCTTTACAAGACCTTTCCATGCGTATTTTGCCATTTCCTTTTTCTCCTTTGCTGTGTTTATTTGCCTAGATATTTATTCATATGTGAAGTATCAAAGAACCCGCACTTCTGTGCAACCTCCGTTCTGCTCATCTGCCCCTGCGAAAGAAGTATCTGTGCAGCGTTTGTACGGCATTTGATGATATATTCAAGCGGTGTCATTTTTGTGATAGCTTTGAAGTGACGGTGCAGTGTCGGTCTTGACATATTTGCTACCTGCATAAGTGTTTCCACTGTCAAAGGCTCCATAAAATGATTCTGAATATATTCGAGCGTGCGCAGAATATGTGAGTTTGCAGGGATAGTTTCTGCTCTGTGGATCTTTCTGCACTTACGGTAATAGCACATATCCGAAAGAAAACGCAGTACAAGTATGTTTCTGTATGCCGCAAAATCCTCGCCTTTGACGCTCATGATATCCGCAATTTCATGCTGTACACAATCCTGCTTTTCATCGTCAAGCTTCAGGAAAAAATTGTCGTCGTATACCTGGCGAAGATAGGGTTCTATCTCAAAAAGAGTGGAATAACCCGGTATTGCCGAAAGGTCAGCGCCGTATTTTTCAAAGAAGCCTTTGCGAAGTATTATGTGGCAGACATCAAGATCGGATTCGCAGAAATATCCGTGCTGAACGTGCGGAGGTATTACAAAAAACTCCCCGGATGTCAGCGGTATCGCCATTTCTCCGATGTAATGACAGCCCTTGCCGCGAAGGATTATATTTATCTCACAGAAGTCATGACTGTGCATCCCGATGTTGCAGGAACGATGGATCGAGACGTTTGTAAGGTCTGTACTTCCTTCCGGAAACTCGTCTTTTTCACCGTAAAACGGAACAATATACGGGTCTATTTTCTTAGGATACATGATTTTCCTCCACTTTGATACAAATTTACCGAAAAATAAGATTCTTTTACTTGCATTATATCATGAATTGTGTTATTATACAAGTATAATCTATTAATTTTTTTGCAGTATAAAAAAACAAATTCCGTTATTGATCATGGAGGTAAATTATCATGTACGAAGCATTAAACACAGGAATTCACTACGAGCCTCTTCGCCCGAACAGAGCATTGGGCATAAAGGACAAATACGAATTTGCACACGGATATAACAATGTCTGCGTTTATGACGCCGAAACTATGGACTTCGTAAAGGAGATAAAGGTCGGCACAAAGCCCGACTGCCATGCAACAAGCCTTGACAACAGCTATCTTTATATAGCTTGTCTTGAGGGACTCTACTGTATAAATCAGGAAACACTTGAGGTGGATAAGGTGCTCACCGAGATAGGTCAGTGCTACGCTACAAACACAATGCCCAACGGCGACCTTCTCGTTCATGACCTTCGCGGCGGTATCCAGCTTGTAAAGGATATCACGGATATGGAAAAGATCCATGTTATGCCAAGAATACCCGTTATCCCCAACGGTGAGTTCAGATGCGAGATCGGCGGTAAGGGAAACTTCCTTGAAGGTGGTAAGTATTATCTTGCCTGCGGCTGGCTCCAGAGTAAGCTATATCTCTTTAATGTTGAGGAAGGTTTCACCTTCGAGATATTTATAGATACAGACGAAACTCTTCGTGCATCCGATGACCTTGTTATCACAAGAGATAAGAAAAAGGCATACTGTGCCTGCAGAAGAGGTAACGACAAGATCGCTCACGTTGCGGTAATTGATATTGAAAAGAGAAAGATCACAAAGACCATAAAGACAGGCTACGGTTCCTGCGGTCTTACAATGACAAACGATGAAAGATATGTTGTATGTTCTAACGACCAGGAAGGCTCTATTTCCGTTATCGACACACAGATAGACGAGGTTGTAAACACACCCTGCGCCGAGGAAGGCTTCAGAAAGCTCGGACTTATCAGCTACATCCAGGGTATCAGCTGCGGTGCCGATAACTCCATCTATGTTTACGGCTGCAGCGGTAACGGTGCGATAGTTCGATTCTTTGATATTGCAAACTCCAACAAGTACATCGTTTCTTCCAAGATCGGCAAGTACGAACAGGAGTAAAAAATTATGTTAAAAGCGGTGCAGATACGTTACGACAGTGAAATATACCAAAACCTCGAATATGCTTCACTTGCAGGTTTTAAAGAAGTATCAATAGGTTTCGGGGACAATGTTGATTTCTTCAATTCCGATTACGAGCCGGAGCTTGAAAAACTTGCAATGTGTCTTTCCGATAATAAACTCAGATGTGTTCAGACACATCTTCCCTGTTATCATCTTCATGTTCCGCAGGAAGAAATCCATGAGAATTTTGAGAATGCAATAAAGAATGCACTTATTGCAAGTAGTTTTCTCGGTGCAAAATGGTCTGCATTTCACCCGAGGTCGGATGTTTCCGGCGGTTATGACAGAACAAGTGCATACCGTAAGAATTATGAAATGCTTTCGGGTTATCTTGAAACCTCTGAAAAGTGCGGATGCGGTATTGCGGTGGAAAATATGCCGCTTTATCCTGACAGCTATCCGGAATGGAGATTTTTCGGCGGAGGATATGAGGAGATTCTTGAGCTTTGCGATGAACTTGGCAGTGAAAAGGCAGGTATATGCTGGGACTTCGGTCACGCACATACTGCGGGGATTGACCAGAAATATGCACTTCGAAAAATCGGGAAAAGACTTAAAATAACGCACGTACACGATAATTACAAAAACGGCGACCACCATGTTCTGCCTCTTACGGGAGACGAAATGTGGGGTTGCATAAAATGGGATGAAATCATGCCCGTGATGAAGGATACAAATTATGAAGGTCCTTTGACACTGGAGCTTATTTTCCCACCGATTGGAATGCGTAAAAGCTTTATGATGCAGTGCTTTGACTGTACATCCGAGCTTTGCAGGCTTTCCGATATGTGATTTTTCAAAGGAGGATATACAATGAAAATCAATACAAATCTTGAGCCCTTTGCAGTGGGATATCTCAATTCAAAGTACGATGATATTGACTACAAGGTGGCATCCGGTATGCTTGAGAGAGCAAAGAAGATGCCTATCATCATTCCCGATAATTACATCTTTGCGGGCTACTATGATAAGGAAGATCCATGCTTTGTTACATACAATTCCGGCAGAGGTATCTACGTTGACGAAAACAAGTTTGCGAAGAGAGTGGAAGCAAATCAGGATATAAAGGATGAGCTTACAGCTATCCGTGATACAATGAAAAAGCTGTCTACCAACTATGTTATACACGGCAAAGTTACGGAATATGAGATGGATCTTGTAAACAACAGGGCTTGCTGGGGCGGCGGTGTCCGCGATTGGGCGGGCGGTCACTCCAATCCCGATTATATGATGCGTGAGGGAACAACCGGAATAAGAAACAAGATCGCAAAGTACAGAGAGATAAACAAGGACAAAGGCATATTCTACGATGCTCTGGAAATGTGCCTTGATGCTCTGGAGATACTTGGTGAAAGATACAGGGAAAAAGCTCTTGAGCTTGCAAAAACAGCCGAGGGTGAGAGAAAAGCAAGACTTGAAAGGATGGCAAAGGCTCTTGAGGTTGTACCCAAGGAAGCACCCCGTGACTTCTTTGAGGCTTGTCAGTCCTACTGGCTTGTATTCACCTTTGATGCTATCGACTCTCCCGGTAATTTCGATCAGGTGATGATAGAGTACTACAGAATGAGCGATGAAGCCGACAGACTTGATATCCTCAACAATTTCTGGCAGATGCTTTATTCCGTCAGAAGCTGGAACCTCTGTATTTCGGGCAGTGACGAGAATTGGAATGACCTTACAAACGAGCTTTCCTACGATATTCTCGAAATGGCAAAGAAATATAAGTATAATACTCCAAATCTTACGATGAGAGTACACAGGAACACACCGGAAAAGCTCTGGAAGCTTGCAGCGGAAACAATTGCTACGGGTATCGGTATGCCCGCAATCTATAATGACGAGGTGGTATGCCCCGCACTTGAAAGATTCGGCATTACTCCCGAACATTCACACAAGTATTGCATGAACGGATGTAATCAGATAGATATTTACGGCATCAGCCACATGGGACTTGAAGACGGTGAGGTATCCCTTGCAAAGGCTGTTGAGTTTACTTTGCGAAACGGCAAATGTGCCATCACGGGAAAGGTGCTGGGTGTAAAGACCGGTGAGCCGTGGGAATATGTTTCCTTTGAAGAGTTCTTTGATGCATACAAGGAACAGGTCGAACATCTTGCGGACTGCAGTATGAGAATGGCAAATATGTCCCAGAGAATGATGGCGAAGTATTGTCCCAATCCTCACAGATCAAATCTTATCGAGGGTTGTATCGAAAAGGGGCTTGACATGAAGAACAGAGGTCCCGTCTACGGTCACGCACAGATACTTATCGAAGGTCTTGCGGATGCTGTTGACTCTCTTGCATCCATAAAACACTTTGTATTTGATGAGAAAAAGTATACTCTCACAGAGGTTTGCGATGCTCTCGAAGCCAATTACGAGGGCTACGACGAAATGTATCACGATTTCAAGACATACACAAAGTTCGGTAATGACAATGAGGAGATAGATGCTATATACAAGGCTGTAACACAGCACTTTTACGAATATCTGCCAAAGCACAAGACATTCAGAGGCGGCTTTTTCGGTGCGGGATGCAGCACCTTCCAGAGAGCTGCGGCATACGGTATCATGCACGGTGCGCTTCCCAACGGAAAGAAACAGGGCGAGACAATGTTTGCAGACTCCATCGCCGCAACTCCCGGATGCGACAAGAATGGTCCGACAGCAGTAATAAAGTCTGTACTCAACTGCGATCAGACCTGGTGCATCAGCGGAAATGTCATGCAGATGAAGTTCACAAAGAGTCTTTTTGCAACGGACAAAGGAACTGACTCCTTTATCGCTCTTGCAAAGGCATATTTTGCGGGAGGCGGACAGCAGATGTCTATCAATGTTCTTTCCCGTGAGGAACTTCTTGATGCAAAGAAGAATCCGCAGAACCACAAGAATCTTATTGTTCGTGTAGGCGGTTACAGTGATTACTTTACAAGGCTTGATGCGGGACTTCAGGACAATATCATCGCCAGAACGGAGATAGGACTTTAATTAAAATGAAATATGTTCCGATGAATATATTTTGCAGCAAATAAATTGGTTAGTTTTAGAAATCTCCATCGGAATTTTCGGTGGGGATTTTTGTATAAGTATGAAAAACACAAGTTATGGTATTAAATAGCTATTTTACGGTATGCAAATATATGTTATAATTAAATATATTTAAAGCCAAGGAGGTTGAATCATATGAAAAAAATCACAAGTAGTATTTTGGCATTTCTGATGACTGCGACAACTATCGCTTGCACAAATGCGGTAGAACCGGAGACATCGGCTGTAACTTTAACAAAAACGGTTGCGGCTGAAACTCAAACGGTACAGGAAATTGCAGAAGAAAAGAATCTTGGTGAAATCCTTACACTTAATTTTGCGGATTATTGTGGCGGTATAGTAAACAGCTATGACGTTGCAGTAACCGAAGATACAACCAAAGACGGAAAAAGTGCGGTAAAGGTTACTCCAAATCCCAAATCCGAGCTTGCAAAGCCGATTACCGTTGACGGATGGAAGTATCAGAAAGCGGGAATAGATCTTAAAAAATTCCGTTATGCCGCTGTTGAATATTACTACGATTCTCCGAGTCCCATGAAAGACGGTTATTTTAATCTTGGAATTCTCAGAAGCGGCAAAATACTCAAAACCAGTCAGTATATAAATTCCAATGAAGCTATTGTTCCCGGCGCATGGGCTGTCGCTACATTCAGCTTTGAAAATATCGGCGAACAGCTTTCTGACGAAACAAACACACACGTTGTAAATCAGATGCATCTGCAGCTGTTTACCGGTAAAAACGTTCAGGCATATTCGGAAAACGATATTATGTACATAAGTAAGATAATGTTCTTTGAAAACAAACCCGATTTTGACACACATACATCTTATATGAACGGCTATGAAGACGGTTCATTCAGACCTTCCGGTACAATGACAAGAGCCGAGGCTTGTACCGTGGTTGCAAGACTTCTTGAATCGGAAGAAAATATTTCAGGTACTGCTTCCTTTGCGGATGTACCTGCGGATCAGTGGTATGCAAAGTATATCGGCTACTGTCAGGGAAAGAAGCTTCTTGATTCCTACAGCGGTAACTTTGAACCCAATAAACCCATAACAAGAGCTGAATTCTCAGAGCTTGTATATCTTACGGGACTTGCACAGGATAAGGGAATAAACGCAAGCTTTACCGATGTTGAAGGTCATGCAAAGTATACCTCCATCATGGCGGCGGCAAAGGCAGGACTTATCAACGGTTACGACAACGGAGACGGAACATTCTCCTTTAAGCCGGACAACACAATCACAAGAGCAGAGGTTGTAACAATAATCAACCGTGCAAAGGGTACAAGCAAAAAGCAGGAACAGCTTACAGCAAATACAATAAAGCTTTTTATTGACGTTGATGAAACCCATTGGGCGTTTGCGGATATTGCGGAAGCAACTGTATCTCATACCGAATCAAACGGAAGCTGGGCATTTGCCATTGATGATCCGATTGAAAAGCTTGCGGCAAAGGTTGGCTACGATGTAGTATACGATTTTGCAAAAACAGAAGCAAAGATTGCAGAACTGGATACTCTTGAAGCAAAGAGAATTGAGGAAATCAGAAATACACCTAACATGGATCTCTCCGCTATTTCCGGAAAGAAGATTTATGTTTCCGCAACAGGTGATGACGGCAACGATGGTCTTTCGGAAAATACTCCCGTAAAGACTGCAAAGAAAGCAAATTCACTTGCAAGAAGCGGTGATGCCGTGCTCTTCAAGAGAGGCGACTTGTGGCGAGAACAGTTCAGTGTAAAGTCAGGCATAACATATACAGCATACGGTGAAGGTGCAAAACCCACATTCTACGGCTCTCCCGAAAACGGTGCCGATGAAACAAAGTGGTCTCTTGTATATGAGAACAAGGAAACAGGCGCACTTATCTGGATGTACGAAAAGCAGGATATGCGCGATGTAGGTTCTCTTATATTCAATGACGGTGAAGGCTTTGCCGTAAAGGAAAATCCCAGTTCCGTAGGAAGTAATTACATTGTAAGAGGAACAAAGGATACTCCCTTCGACTACAAGAAAGAGCTTGACAAGAACCTCGAATTCTTCCACAGAGCAAACTCTGTATATTCTTCCGTTATTGAACCCAAGAGTGCGGTCGGACCTCTTTATTTGAGATGCGACAACGGTAACCCCGGTAAGGTGTTTGACAGTATAGAATTTATTGCTTACGGCTCTGTAATCAGTGTGGGCTCAAGCAACAATGTAACAATAGACAATCTCTGCCTTAAGTATTCCTCTTTCGGTATCGGAAGCGGCGGCTTTAAGAATCTTAAGGTTACAAACCTTGAAATCGGCTGGATAGGCGGTAACGTTCAAAGCTACAATGCCTTCTATACCGACGGCAGAGCTGTAAGATACGGTAACGGTATCGAGTGCTACGGCAGCTGTGACGGCTACTATGTTGAAAACTGCTACATTTACCAGTGCTACGACGCAGGTGTAACACATCAGGGTGCGGTAGGAAAAGAAAACAACGTAACATACAAAAACAATGTTCTTACAGACTGTGTATATAATATTGAATACTTCCTGGGACTTGATGCAAACAATGTTGATTTGAACTCCGGAGAAAACATTCTCTTTGAAGGTAACCTTTGCCGACGTGCAGGTTACGGCTTCGGTTCAATGAGACCTGATGCAAACAATCAGAGACACATAAGAGCCGGAAGCGGTAATAACTTTGCAAATTTTGTTATCAAGAATAACATTTTCGACAGAGCCGTACACGAGCTTGTAGATACAAATGTTGATGTAAGAGTTGCAGACAAGGCGCCCTCTTACGACGGAAACGTATATATTCAGGGCGTAGGCAACGGACTTTATGTACACGGTGCGGACAAGTCTGCAAAGACAGATATTGCAGCGGCAAAGTCGATTGCAAACGGTCTTGGCGACAAAAATGCAGAGGTTTACTTTGCCCCCTATATTCCCAAGTATGTTTACAGCTATGCTCCCTCAAAGACGGTTCCCGTAACCGAAAGCGACAGACGCAAGTTTGAAGTTGTTGAGGTTAAGGAAGGAAAGCTGTTCCCCGAAGCCGGTGAAAGTACGGAAGTATCTGCTCCTCTCCACATTGAAGTTCAGAAGAACAAAAACATTTACAAAGATGACAGAAAAGCAACAGAACTTGAAGTGAAGACGGATGAAGCAACAGGAATAGTATACAATGAAGTAACAATCAACAACGATGCATCTGCACTTATGTTTGACTGCTACGGCATAAGTCCTGCAATTCCTACCAAGAACAGTTATCTGTATGTAAAGATTCTTATGCGTACAAATCAGCAGGTAAGCCCTTCCATAAATGTTTACGGTATGAAGGATGCATCCGGTGAAAAGGTGATAGCTTATCCCGTGGGATATGCTGTTGTACCTACCGTCGGAAACGGTGAGTGGGAAGAAGTAATCATAAAGGTTCTGAATGTTCCGGATACTGTTGTAACCACATCACAGCTTCACATTTACTATGCAGGTGAAAATACCAAGGGTTCAGGCTACTTCAAGGGCGGCGTGTTCAACGGAGCAAAATTCGATGTTGCGGCGTGGGCAGTATTTGAAAATCTCGCCTCGGCACAGAGCTTTGATTTGAAGAAGGCAGCTTCTACCAAGTAAGATTAATAAAAAAATTTCGCTTAACAAGAATACTCCCGTGTGCTATAATTTTCAAAAAGCCACGGGAGGTTTTAATATGTTCAACGGAAAGAAAAAGGGCGAGACCATGTTTGCAGACTCCATCGCCGCAACTCCCGGCTGCGACAAGAATGGTCCGACAGCAGTAATAAAGTCTGTACTCAACTGCGATCAGACATGGTGTATCAGCGGAAATGTAATGCAGATGAAGTTCACAAAGAGTCTTTTTGCAACGGACAAAGGAACTGACTCCTTTATCGCTCTTGCAAAGGCATATTTTGCGG
>SVQR01000071.1 GCA_015065225.1 Oscillospiraceae bacterium
CTTAAGGAATCATACGCACTCGCCCACTACGCATACACACGATTTTTGACGATACGCAGTAATGTCTTTATGCTGTCGGCAGGGCAATCGGGAGAGATAGAGTCCATTCTCGGTACGTCCGCGGGCGACGTCTGCATCTTCTTCCTTTTTCACAGATACACAAAGCCCGCACCTAAGATACTGGAGCTTCTTACAAAACAGGGTGTAAAGGTCATTCTCGTAACATCGCCGCCCTGGGATGAGCTTGACACGGAAAGCACCATACTTCTTCCATGTCATGTAGACATAAGCGGTATTAAAAATTCGGCGGCGGCACCGGTATGCCTTACGGATCTTCTCTGCAATCTTACACTTGCCGCGGCGGACAATAAAACTCTTGATTACATGAAAAAATCGGAGGAACTTTTCCGCGATTTCACATTTGGAGAGTAAAATGGAACGTAAACAACTTATAACGGGCTACATATTCGTGATACTCAGCGCAATTATATTCGGTCTTATGCCGCTTATGGCAAAGCTCATATATGCCGAGGGCGTAAATCCCCAAAGCCTTGTATTTCTGCGAAATGTCATCTCTGTGCCTGTATTGGGCATTCTTGCATTTTCTGCACGCGGATCGCTCAAGATAACACCAAAGGCTCTCCCCGGAATATCCTTCATCGCTGTTATGGGCTGTTGTGTAACTCCGCTTCTGCTTTTCAGCTCATATAATCATATACAATCGGGTATTGCAACGGTATTTCACTTTATATATCCTGCGGTCGTCATGATCGGTGAGGTCATATTTCTAAAGAACAGGATGAATATCGGACAGATATTGAGCGTTATCCTTTGCGTTGCGGGTATCGCACTGTTCTACGATCCCAATATCGGTATAAATCTTCAGGGCAGTCTCTATGCACTTCTTTCGGGGGTTACATATGCCACATACGTTGTCTGTCTTTCGGCATTTAAATACAAGGAGATATCAGGCTTCACATTCAGCTTTTATGTTGCGTCGGTATGTTCGGCTGTGATACTCTGCATCTGCCTTGCAACAAATGCCCTCGCACTTCCCGTATCTCTTCGCGGATGGCTTCTGGCTGTGCTTTTCGCGGTATCCTTGAATGTAGGTGCTGTTGTACTTTTCCAAAAGGGGACTTTTCTGATCGGAGGAAGCAGATCCTCGGTGCTGAGTACCTTCGAACCTATAACAAGTGTCATTGCGGGAACGGTAATATTCCATGAGAGACTTAATCCTTCGTCCTTCGTCGGAACGGCACTTGTCATAATCGCCTGCGTTCTTATAGCTGTCTCGGATATAATATCATCAAAGAATACAAAAGGGTCGCAAAGCTGATTGCGGCTCTTTTTCTTCAATAAGGGGCTTGCACCGTCATTCAACGTGGCAAAAGGCAACAAAGCTGCCTGTCACTAAGTGGAGGATTGCATCCCCCACTTAGCGAGGAAATGGAACCTGCCGCCAATAATCTTACTCACGTTATATTGTCATCTGTAAAAGCAAAAAGGGATGACATCACTCTCTGTCATCCCTGATTATGTCCCAATAATCTCAAAATATACAGGCTTGCGACAAAAGTCACCTTTCAATACTCACAGCAATCTTTATAACACCGTCAAGTCTTTTCTCAAACAGCTCATAAGCTTCATCTATCCTTTCAAGCGGATAAGTATGTGTTATAAGCGGTTCGGTGTCGAGCTTCCCTTCGGATATGAGCCTTAGAGTCTCGTCACAGTCGCATCCGTCAACACCGCCTGTTTTAAAGGTCAGATTCTTGCCGTACATCTGCGGCAGAGGAAGAGTCTGTGCATTGTCATAAAGTGCCACTATTGTCACGACCGCATTGGCTCTCGCGCATTCCCATGCAAGACGGAAGGTAGAGTTCGCACCTGCGACCTCAAGAACGACATCCGCACCGCCATGATCGCTGTTTTCACGGACAAAGTCAAGGCATTTTTCCGGTGTGACGGTCAGTACATCCGGGTAATGCTCATTTATAAATCTTATACGGTTCTCGTCCTTTTCGCAGACTATGATGCGTTTCGGCTTTTTCAGCATGACGCACAGAAGTGTACATATTCCCGTAGGTCCTGCGCCAATGATAAGAACTGTATCATCATGGGTTATTTCCGATATGCGTGCCGCCCAGTATCCCGTTGCAAGGACATCGCCCACAAGAAGCGCCTGCCTGTCCGTCACGTTATCGGGTATCTTGTTAAGTCCCGTATCGGCAAAGGGGACACGGACATATTCTGCCTGACCTCCGTCTATACGGCATCCCAGTGCCCAGCCTCCGTTTTTGTCGGTGCAGTTATTGACAAAGCCCTTTTTGCAGAAAAAGCACTCTCCGCAAAAGGTCTCGACATTTACCGCAACTCTGTCTCCCGCCTTTACATTCTTTATCGCAGAGCCTGTTTCCTCAACTATTCCCACCATTTCATGCCCGACAGTAATACCTTCAACAGCTCTCGGTACACTCCCGTGCTTTATGTGAAGGTCGCTTGAACATATGCTTGCAAGGGTAACTCTGACTATGGCATCCCTCTCGTGAAGAAGTACGGGCTTTGGTTTTTCTTTAAAACGGAAATCTCCTTTTGATGTGTATGTATATGTAAGCATGGTTACCTCTTTTTGATCATTTTTGTAATTATATCATACTTTTTGTGTTTGTGCAAGTAATATCACGATCTTTATCCACCGACATTTCCGGATACTCACACCGTCAAAGCAAAACAGCGTGCATCCGAAGACACACGCCGTGATACAGTCATATTTTGAGGATCAATAGCTGTAAATATCCGTTACGACCTCAAGATCTTTGTTGATACCTATGTAAACAAGTCCCTTGTCCGCGTTTTCGGGTATTTCGTACTTACCGTTCTTTACGGGGATGATGACTCTTCCGCCGCCCTCGATGTCAGCAGCGTTGATATCGTTATAAAGAAGGTTTTCCGTTATGATCTTTGCAAATTCTTCGGGATCTTCCTCGGCAAGAAGTGCAATATAGAAGTTGAGCGTGAGCTTGCTCATCCATTCATCGTCCTTGTCGTTGAATCTTATGCCGCTTCCATACTTTACGGAATCAGCTATCTCGTTGTATACATCCTTCGGAACGCTGTTCGCGATAGCCGTTGCAACGTCAAGACCGCTGTTGAAGGATGTTCTCCAGTATTTGTGAATGTTTGTGTAGATATCTTCGCCCGCAAGGTTTGCAAGGAATTCGGAATAAAGGAATACAGATCCGTATGTACCTATATCAAAGCTTTCCTCGGAGTTATCCGTAGCGAAGTTATAGAGCGACTGACCGTAACGGATGATGTTACTTCCCATGTATTCATCGTATCTGTCGTCCTGGATGCCCGGGTAAAGCTCTTCTTCAATATATCCCGACATAGCCTCATTGAACCATGTTTCCATCATTTCGCATTTATTGCTCTCAAGAGTGGATGTAAAGCAGATAAGGTGTTGGAACTCATGTGCAAGAGTAGATAAAGCTATATCACCAAACATTTCGTTGACGGTTATACTGTTTATGTTGATTATCGGATGATCGAGATTGAGTCCGTATTTCAAAACCTCAGCATCGGACGCTTCTCCGGTAGCAAAAAGGTCATATATACAGAAATATCCCGCTGTACTAGGCACATCCTCGGCAACAAGAACATTTATCTTCGCACCGTTCCCCTCAAATCTGGGAGAGCCGAACATACCTGTAACGCTGTCGTAGACCTTTTCATCAAATTCTTTTCCGAGCATCGGTATGTAATTGATATCCGCATATTCGTCTTCGATATTCACCCAGATATTACACTTTTCGCCGGCATACAAGCACATGAAATCGCTCTCTATTCTCTCACCCTCGGGAGAAAAATGATAGAAGCTGCGCATATCTCCGACAGAATAAGGCGCTATCATCGCTCCCGCACGGTTAAGCTCAAGCGATGAGATATCGATATCCACACCTGCATTGATCTCAGCCTGTGACTTGGGGATGAATTCGGGTATCTCCACCACGCCGTCAGCCTTTTCCATGGAAGGATCTATCTGATTTGCGAAGGAGCCTGTGTTGAGCTCGGGATTTAAACTTGCTGTCTCATTGTAAAGCGAAGGGTTATAGATCATGACATAGCTGATCTTTTCGTCCTCCTTTGCGAGAAGCTCTCTTTCGTTTTTCGGTTCTTCCTTTACTTCCGGCTCTTCCTTGGCGGTCTTGTCATCCTCCTCGGCTGCCGCACCGACAGTATCGCTGATGTCTGTCGCCGTGCTGTCATCATTTGCGGGAACGTCGCTCTCCGAACCCGAGCCACATCCGTACATCGCCCCTGCAATCATCATTGCCGCAAGGATAAGGGAAAGTTTCTTTTTCATGTCTGTTTCTCCTTTGTTTTTCAAGTTTTTACAATATGCCGTCCAACGTTGGTCGTAGAATACAATGTGGCACATCAGTTATCCGGATTATATCACAAATCCCATTTAAAGTCAATACATTCCCGTATCTTTCCTGAGTATATGGTAAATTGGCGTAACAAATTTAAAAACACACCCGATATAATACCGAATGTGTCTTATCTGTTTGTTCTGCCGACAAGATAGTCAAGAGTTACGTTGTAATAGTCAGCAAGCTTTATAGCCGCCCACAAAGGAAGTTCTCTTTCCCCACGCTCATATCTCTGATATACGGTCAACTGCATATTGAGGATATCCGCGATCTCCTTTTGTGTTTTGTCTTTATCCTCGCGAAGGTCTCTTACTCGTCTATATATATTCATTCTGTCACCGCCGATACATATTATTTACAGAAATATTATACAATATAGCACCATTTGGTGTTGACAAATAGCACCGCGCGGTGTTATAATATAAATAATATCAGCTGATATTGTACCAATAATTCGGGAGGAAAAGAAAATGAAAAAAATCTTGGTATTATTACTGGCTTCACTTGTATGCTTCTCAGCAGCCTCATGCGGAGAAAAATCATCATCCAACGGCAACAACGAGGACAGCAGCGGCAGCTACACCGCATCCGATGAAAATAAGGCAGAGAAAAACATCGATGCCGTTGCGGAAAAGCTCGGATTGACCGGTGGCTCGGATACGCTGTTCTCCATGATAGGAGCCACAGACGGGAAGGAATACAACGACGGTGATGTTGAGCTGTATCAGTTTGACGAAAAGAGCGAAGCATACAAAAACATCATCAGCGGAAACGGTTATCTCAAAGCAACCGCATATAAAGACGGTATCGTGCTTATCGTCCCCGCATCGGCACAGGCAGATCCCGAGCTTATCGAAGCATTTAATGCACTGGAATTCAAATAATACTACGGAAAAGGATATATGATCCTTCATCAATCATCAAGCGGAGTCATGAAGTTCAAGGCTCCGTTTTAAATTATTCGCGAATGACACTTGCTTTTTCCGAAGCTTTGCATTATAATATATGAAACAAGAGAAACACAGGTACATAAAGGAGAACCCATGAACTACAGAAAACTCGGCAAAACAGGTCTTTCGGTAAGCGAGATAGGTCTCGGTGCGGAATGGCTGGAAAGACACAATACGGAAGAATGCAAGGCGATAATCGCAAAATGTGAAGAAAAAGGAATAAATATCCTTGACTGCTGGATGTCCGAGCCCAATGTACGGTCAAATATAGGTGAAGGAATAAAGGGCAAACGCGACAGATGGATAATCCAGGGACATATAGGCTCGGTATGGCTTGACGGTCAGTATGTGAGATCGCGCAAGCTTGATGAAGTGATACCCGCCTTCGAGGATCTGCTTGCACGCCTCGGAACGAACTACATAGACCTCGGTATGATACACTTTGTTGACAAGGAGTCCGACTGGGAAAACATAGTAAACGGTGATTTTATAAAATATGTTTTTGAGCTTAAAGAAACGGGACGTATACATCACATCGGTCTGAGCACACATAATCCCGCGATAGCAAAAAAGGCGGCGGAAAGCGGTTTTGTGGAAATGATACTGTTCAGCATAAATCCCGCCTTTGATATGCTCCCCGCAACGGATAATATAGAGGATTATTTTGTACAGGACTACGATGCATCTCTGGGCGGTATCTCATCGGAGCGTGCAGAGCTTTACAGGATATGCGAAAAGAACAGCGTAGGCATCACAGTAATGAAAGGCTTTGCCGGCGGAAGACTGTTTGACGAGAAGCGTTCTCCCTTCGGCGTTGCGCTGACGCCTGTTCAATGTCTTCACTACTGCCTTACACGTCCTGCGGTGGCTTCCGTTATGGCAGGATTTGACAATCCGGAGCAGGTGGATGCTTCTGTCGCTTATGAGACGGCAACGGACGCGGAAAAAGATTATGCGACAGTCCTTGCCAATGCGCCCCGTCATGCATACAGCGGTCAGTGTACATATTGCGGTCACTGCAAGCCATGCCCTGTTGATATCGATATCGCAATGGTAAACAAGCTGTACGATCTTGCCGTAATGCAGCCGGAACTGCCCGCTTCCATAAAAGCACACTACGACGAGCTTGAGCACTATGCCTCGGAATGTGTCGGATGCCGCGGATGCGAATCAAGATGTCCCTTTGATGTTCCGATATCAGAGCGCATGAGAATGGCAGAAAAGGTCTTCGGAAAATAATACCGCGATCCGAAAGGAAGAAAACAGATGAGCAAAGATCTCGTAAAAGCAAAGCATCTTTTGCAAAACGAAAATCACACCTGTGTTTTTGTAAGAGATGACATCATATATAAAAGCTGCGAGCGCGGAGTAAAGCCGCTACTGCAGATGATTGATACAAAAGGCACACTTGATGGATTCTGCGCGGCAGACAAAGTGGTCGGAAAAGCGGCGGCGTTTCTGTATGTGCTTCTGCGAGTAAAGGAGATCCATGCGGTAATAATCAGCCAAAGTGCACTCAAGGTGCTTCAAAGCTATGATATACCCGTAAGCTATAATACTCTCACAAAGGCAATACGTAACAGAACAAATACAGGGTTCTGTCCTATGGAGCAGGCAACGCTCGGTATCACGGATCCCCATGAAGCGCTTGAGACGATAAAGAGCACACTGCGCAGACTTAACGGTTGAAGGTATCGGAAGTAATACAAATATATGCGGCGGAAGAAGATGTCCGTACGGAAGCAAAACGCGATATGCATCCGATATGACGTCAATATCATCCGGCCGCCTTATTTTTTGCCTGATTTTCGTTTTTTTATCACATATGTGCGCTTTTGATGTTACCGATTGTTAACCGAGATTTAATCTTGATGTTGTATCATATGATAAGTAAAATATCGTATCGGAGAACGGAGGGAGAGCCTTGTTTAATAAAAAATACTTTTTCGCATTGACATGGACTCTCATCCTTGCCGCGTTTACGGTGTATGTGCTGCTGGACACCTTTGTTATAGCAAGGGGCAGGATTGTCTCGGACGATGACTATTACGATTCACTGTTTGACAATGCGGAAAAATCAACGCTTGACGATACAGCTCCAAATGGCAGACAAGGCGACGAAAAAGGCAACGGAGATAAACAGGGCAGGCTTACGGATACCGAAGAATCTTTCACGGATACCTCCATAAGCAACGGCGCAGTCTCCGAGATCGGAAGCTACGGAGATGAGAACATCTCGGTCACCGTCACCAAGCACCGAAAATATGATACGGATATCTATGTGGCAGAAGTATATCTGTCGTCAATGAAGTATTTCAAAACGGCTTTTGCAAATGATACCTACGGAAGAAACGTCACAGTTCGGACATCCGAAACAGCAAAGGCAAAAAATGCCATACTTGCCGTAAACGGCGACTATTACGGTGCACGAAGCGAAGGATTTGTCATCCGGAACGGAAAGCTTTACCGCGATACACCTTCATATGACCGCGAAGCTCTTGTCATAAATACGAACGGTGAGTTTACCATCGTCAAGGAAAGTGAGTCCTCTGCCGCAGAGCTTATCGATCACGGTGCGGCGCATGTGTTTTCCTTTGGACCGTCGCTTGTTCGCAAGGGTGAGATCTCTCTGTCACAAAAGGATGAATACGGAAGATCCGCGACAAATAATCCCAGGACGGCAATAGGTATAACGGACAAGCTCCGATATGTTTTTGTAACGGCAGACGGAAGAACACGCACAAGTCGCGGACTTACCATAAGACAGCTTGCGGAATTCATGACAGATCTCGGTGTTTGGGCAGCATACAATCTCGACGGCGGCGGCTCTGCGACCATGTATTTTGACGGCAAGGTCATAAACAATCCCACCACCAACGGAAGAAGCATCTGCGAAAGGAGCGTGAGCGATATTGTCTACATCGGGTATTAAGATAGGACACACATATTTCTGCAGAGCGGGGTTTGTGTACCTTATGACCGCCATATTCTGCGCTCTGTTCGGTGCTGTGTATGAGTATTTCAGCCATGAGGTATATTCATATCATATGATATATGCTTTCGGATATCCCTTGTGTCTCGGCGCGCTCCCATGCTTCTCGCTGTGCGTTACAAAACGGCTCAGGCTTCCGAAAAGGCTGTCGGTAAACCTTTATAATGCGGGCATTGCAACACTTACCGTCGGAAGTATAATAAAGGGCGTACTTGATATATACGGCACATCAAGCATCTATATAACTGTATATTACATTGCCGGTATCGCCATGACCGTGTCGGCACTTCTTTTATATGCTCTTCGCGTAAAATGACCGCAAAAACAATAATACATATCCTCCCCGACTGCTCCATTGCAGGAACGGGGATGTCTTTTTGTCCTTTGTACGGTAAAGCAAAAGCGCACAACGTTGTCCGAACGATGTACGCCAATATCGGTATTTCAATCTGTCAGCCGACATTTCCGTCGGAAGGTCTTAAGTACCTCATAACGACAGCACCGTCTCTTTTCTCAAGCTCTTTAAGCTCAAATGCGACGCTCTCCCCTTCAAGGAACAACGGCTTTGAATCCTTGTCCGCGGTAACAGGAGCCTGAACGACGGATATCTCGTCCACGCAGTCGGCGCGGATAAAGCTTCCGTTGATGATACTGCCGCCCTCAAGAACATAAAATGTTGGAGTAAGATGATCGAAAAGAAGCCTCAGGGCAAGGGGAACATTTATCTCATCCTCACCTGCGATGATGTACGGTATCTCCATTTTTTCAAGATAGGAAAGGTATCTTCCGTCGACCTTTTCCGTAAGCACCTCGATTATCCTTGCACCGCCGTAACCGGGATCTTCGTCCTCTATGACATTCTTCTTCCATCCGAGCTTTCCCTTGGGATCAAATGCTATGGCGTAATAATCGCCGTTTTCGCCCATGTCGTCACACCAACAGTTCATATAGCTTCCGAGATGCTTTTCTACGGGCTCATACTTCGAGAGATCCGGATACCAACCGCCGGTAAAGCTGGTTTCCATGGTGATGCGCCCGCATATAAATCCGCCGGAGCCTTGAGATTTGTATTCCCTGTTCATCTCGTAGTATATATCCGTTGCTTTCTTACATTCGGGGCGGAACAGGAAGTCTCCCGTGACCTTGCCGTCAACGGATGTTACCATGTGGCATATGATGTATGGTCTGTTCATAATATCATCTCTTTCTTTTGTTTTGCTTTTTCCCGGATCTCACCTGTAACGGCGTATTATCTCCGCAAGTATCTCTTTGTCCGCAGGGCAGAAGTCAAAATCCGCTATCTCGTCGGGAGTTATCCACTTTATGTCATCATGCTCAAGCTTTTTAGGTGTTCCTTCGGCAATGGTCGCGTTATAAAGCACAAGATGTACCGTAAGGTCCGGGTACTCATGAACGACCTGCATGAATATATCCTTCACAGTCACCGTAACATCAAGCTCCTCGCGGCATTCACGGGCAAGTGCTTCTTCGCCGAACTCGCCTTTTTCCACCTTGCCGCCGACAAATTCCCACAAGAGTCCTCTTGCCTTGTGTGCCGGACGTCTGCATATCATAAATCTGTCTTCCTGCCAAATAAGTGCTGCTACGACCTCTGTCATATTATTCTCCGTTTCTTTTTGATCTCGGATCGGATATGCACCTTTTAGCGGTAAGGCTTATGTGCGTCCGTCATAGCGCTCCTCCGATGCCGTCATACAGTTTTGTACACTATGATTATACATCCCTGCGAGGTATATTTCAAGTCTTTTTTAAAAAATAAAGTTGCCGCAAACCGATCCTTTCGAAATTATCCGACACATTCCGACTTTTTAGACATTATCTCTATTGACAAAAATACCGTATTGGTTTAAAATATTCATAATCATTTTGAAAGGAACTATCCCATGAATATTATATGTCCCAAATGCGGAAATCGACTCGATGAAAGCATCACAGTATGTCCTGTCTGCGGAACGAATATCAAAAAGCAGGAACAGCAGTATAATTTTATAGGTCACGGTAATTCTCAACAGCCGCATGACAACGCTCCGGCTCAGCAGCAGATTAATAATGCCCCCGCTCAGCCTCAGAAGAGCTACAATTATGCTCCCCCTCAGCCTCAGCAGAGCTACAACAGTACTCCGGTTCAACCGCAACAGGTTTATAACAGTATTCCTGCTCAGCCGCAACAAGTTTATAACAATGTTCCTGTTCAGCCTCAGCAGAGCTATAATTATGCACCTCAGCCGCCGCTTCCGGATAATACATCCTCAAAAAGAAAAGCGAAAAAGCGCAGGTCTGCACCCGAAGCACCCAAGCCAAAGAAAAAGCACAAGCTCCCGTTGATAATCCGCATTATCATTGTTATCCTGATCATAGCCGGCATTCTTCTCGGAGCGTGGTATGCTTTCGGGAATCTCATCACTCTCGGTGCTCACAGCGATCAAGTTGTTGAGACGCTGAACTCCGGAAGTCTCGATATTCCCGGCATGAACAATGCTTACAATGAGCTTCCGAACTATGTCAAAGATATGCTCGGCGATGAGCACAGGAACAGCGGCGAATACGGTCCGATGACAAAGGCTATACTTCCGCATATCAGTGTCGAAAAGGTGAAGGTCAACGGATTTTTCGGTGGCTCTTCAGTGGAATACAAGATAACCGCGCCGGATATTGAGAGCTGGCTTCTCGGTCTTGATCCCGCCCTTGTGACAAGCACAGATGCTCTTATGTCCATGATGGAGGAATACATAAAGACCGCACCGTCAAGAAGTGCAAATGTAACGATAGAGTACACCCGTGACGGTTTCTTCTCGACGGAATGGTACGGAAATTACTATACTCGAGAGTTTTCCGATGCGGTTTGCGGTGGGTTTAACAGTGCGTATAACGAACTTTACCAAAAGGCATTGAATGAAATTATGGATTCGTTATACGGGGAACAGGAGGCACAGCAATGAAAGCAAAAAGAATACTGTCATTTATACTAACTCTCTGTCTTATATCAGTGTGTTTTACGTATACCGGTTATGCAGATAATGAGTATCCGAAAAGAAAATATTATAACATAAATGTAATACATACACCGTATCATGGCGTATGTCTTGATCACACTGCGGATTTCATGGTACTGACCGATTCGCAAGATGCAAAGCCGAAAGTATATATAAAAGCAGAGGATTTTTCTTCTATTACATCAGATTCAGGCTACCATTATGAGTATAATCAAACATACACGGAGTGTGCTTTTGTTTCAAAGATTACAGGACACGTTATAAGGTTTTCATTGAATTCATCCCTAGTCTCGGTATTCTATGCCTGCGATAATATATCATACACAGCACCATACGACACTATTTACGAAGACGGAGTAACCTGGATCCCGTTTGAATTTGCGACAAAATTACTCTACATGGAAGCTTTCCCTGTGGACGACTATATAAACATCACCTCTGTAAAATATAGTCCGTTCGCGGCCATAAGCCTCATACACAGTAATCTCAGAGATTATGCTTTTGACCCGGTAAATGAACTTTGTAAATCAGAGTTCTCCAACGCAATGGGAAGTGCAGGAGCATCTATGGTAACAGTATGCAACAGACTTCTGACATTTGAACCGTCAGCATGGGGATCAACCTTTTCAGGTATTTTCGGTAAAACCACCGAATACGATTATACTTTTGCGGATAAAGTAGCACAAAACTTCATTCTTCCTTCCGAACAAGAGGTAGAAGCTAGTGACACATTCCTGCTTGAAAAATTCAAAAACTCTGGGGATACATATGATATGTTGATGACAAACAGTATTGTAAACGGCAAGCCCGGAAAAACAATCAACGATGTTCTTGCATGGGTGAACAATATAACAGAGGAAAACCCACGTCTCGCAAAAACAAAGGGTATTCAGAATGTTTTAAACCTCCTTAATAATAAATCATCAAAAAAAGTGGTTAGCGATGTAGTAATAAAATTGGGTAATTTCTATGATCGTGGCGGAGATAAACTTACAAAAGGTATCGGCATCGCTCTTGTTGAAGTTGTAAAAATGATAGATTTCTACAAATTATATAAAGATAAGAACGATCGCGCCGTGGCTGCTCTCAAGCAGTATTCACAAAATAGCAAGTATGAAGAAAAAACAGTTTTCAGCAAATACTATGAAACTGAAAAAACAGCATTTCTGAACCATGTTGAAGAGAGGATAGTGGCAAATTTAACGGAAGTTTTAAATGATGGGGCTCTCACAGCGATGGGAAGCATCGGTCTCTCGGCAAGGGTACTTGGTTTTGCCTGGAGCTTTATGTCGAAAATAGATTATCTTGAGAAAGGCATAAACGGTGCGGAATTACAAAAAACTTCAGAATACGCTATAAAGTATCAGGACGAAAGCCTTGGATTCTACTTTGATTATTGTAACAAACTTAGCGCCGAAAATGGCAACAGTGAACAAACGCTCGATGAAGTACGCAACGCACTTTACGCGTATCTGAAATTCTCATATGTTGCAAGAAACAGCTCAGCCGGATCGCACTTGATCAGCGCAGAGCTTCTTCCGTTTGAAACAAAGAACCATAAAAGAGAGAACGGGGAAAAAGCAGCAGAGATCCTAAATCAATATAATATGCCGATAGCTGAACTGCTAACATATATAGAGCAAGACATATTCACGCCAAATGATGCAAACGAGTTTGCAAATACCTGGGATGATACTGTATTTGTTGATATTCTCAATTTATATGGTACACCTATAAAAAAGCCTTCTCAAACAGCAGAACCAATATTCGAGTTTCCGGAATTTCCCGGCGAAAATGGATTGGATTACATAGCAGAAGAAGAAGCAATTGAAATCGCAAAGCGTACTGTCTCAAAAATGACCGGAGGACTACTTGAAACCGATATAATAAGCTCCATGATATATGAAGTATCAGGAGAAAACGATATTATTACATATCATTGTACAGAAGGCTACATTGTTGACGATGTTCCCGAGGCTTATATTGTGGAAGTAAAATCCGATAAAGTCACACAAATGCTGCTGTTCGTCTCGGTAATAGGCAACGAAGTATGGCTCGGAACGGCCTCGGATTCAAGTCCCGGAGGATATTATGTCTATAAAGAGCTGGATCTTCTTCACGCCGACAGAGGCGATTATCTGGCGGCTATCGGAGATCTTACCTTTGCATTGGTCGATGCTTATCAATAAGATTTTTGCCGACTGATCTTTCGGAAAATATAACTTATAAAGATTCCGTCTTAATTCTGGGGACGGAATCTTTTATTATGCAATGACAGACCTGTCAATAAGATGATCGGATATAAAAAGACACCGTCAAAGCAAGTACGCTGTGACGGTGTTTTTAATATTATTCGTTTCCGATAAAACCCAGCCATTCCTTTACCATGACGGTAGAATGCAGACCTATATCAGAATTGTTACTGGAATGGAGCATAACGCCTTCCAGGTCACCTTTGACAAGTCTTTCGTATGCAAAATCCAACTGATATTTCATAATGTCATCGGAAATTTCTTTTCCGTTGCCGTAGTCCCACATATAAAGACCGAGTATAACCCTACCGTTATCTGTAAGGCTTTTCGCCCATTCAAGATATGCGGGAAGATTTGGAATATTCTCCGAATACCATACCCAGAATGTTGTAAGGTCATATTCTTTTGCGTGATCGTATATATTCTCATTCTTTAGAATTGATCTTTCGTATATTACCGACCAAAACTCGATGGGGCGATCTATACTTGTATGAAGCTCTTCTCTTTGATGTGAGAGTACGGAGGGAGTAAAGATCTCGGGACGGTTTCCGCAAAAAAAGTCGTCATTTATGGCAGAAACAAGACGCTTGTCTTTTTTAGCGACCTCGAATATTTCTTCCATTGTAGCCGCG